>JALXBY010000021.1 GCA_026991215.1 Anaerolineales bacterium | reverse complement strand
GCACGGTGGCCGGGTTCATGGTGCCCGCGCCCACCTTCTCGCTGTAGGGCTGCCAGAGCACGCACCCCTGGTTCTTCCAGAATTCGTGCAGGCGCAGGATGACTTCCTGGAAGGTGAGCGGTCGCGTCATGGTCCTGTGCTCCTGGCCGAGGGTGTGCGCATGATTGTAACGCGGAGGGCCGCGGCCCTCCAAAGGGCATGGTAGCATAGGGGCGCAACCCTGACTTTTGGGGAAGGATATGACGGAAACGGCCCCGCGCATCCCTGGCCATGGCCTGGCGTCGCGGCGGCGCCTTTGGCGGGCCACCTTCCACTTGTTTTTGGGCCTGACCTTAGCCTCGGTGCTGCTCATTGCCGCGCGCGTGCACCTGGCCCCGGATACCTGGTGGCACCTGCGCACCGGCGCGTGGATCGTGACCCAGCGTCGCCTGCCCAGCCAGGACCTGTGGTCCTACACCCGGTACGGCGCGGCCTGGTCCCCACCGGGGTGGCCGGTGCAGGTGCTGTTCTACGTCCTGGTTCGCGTGGCCGGGTATGGAAGCCTGAACGTGTGGACCGCCGCGATGTACGCCCTGGCCTACCTGTTCGTGTTCTACGCCAGCCGCGGGCATCCGGGGCTGCGGGCCTTTGCCGTGGCGCTGGCGGCCATCACCGGCAGCCTGTACCAGGCTGCGCGGCCTTATATGGTCACCACCGTGCTTACCGCTTTCTTCCTTTGGGTGCTGGAAACCTGGTACCGGGGCCAGGCCCAGGACCGGCGGTTGTGGTGGCTTTTGCCCGGCATGGCCCTGTGGACGAACACCCACGCCGGGTTCCTTTCGGGCTTCCTGCTCTGGGGCGTGTACACCTTGAGCGCCGGGTACGAAGCCTGGCGCCGTCCTTCGGCCTGGACGTGGGCGCGCTTCCGCCGGTTGCTGTTCTTGGGAGTGGGACTGCTGGCCGCGGCCATGCTGAACCCCAAGGGTCCGACCCGGCTGCTGTACCCTCTGGCCACCCTGGGCCTCCGACGCCTCACCTGGATTGCCGAATGGCAAAGCCCGGATTTCACCCGGCCCGTCACCTGGCCCTTTTTGGCCTGGTGGTTCCTGCTGCTGGGGCTGCTGGCCCTGCACGGCCGGCGGATGCACCTGCGGCACCTGCTCCTGTGGCTGGGGTTTGGCGCGCTGGCCTTCCGCGCGGTGCGGAACGTTGCGTTGTTCGCCCTGATTGCGCCGGTGTGCTGGACGCCTTACGCCCATTACGCCTGGCGGACGTGGCGTAAAGGCCGGCGGGCCGGGTCAAAGGTTCCCCCTGTGCGCAACCGGCTCAACCGCATGCTGGTGGCCGCGGCCTGGCTCGCGGTGGCCCTGCGCCTGCTCTACGTCAGCCTGCCGGGGTATGTACGGACCTACGTCGCCCAGACCTACCCCACGGGCGCGGTGGCCTATCTGCGCGCCTTCCGGCCCCAGGGACGCCTGTTCAACAGTTACAATTGGGGCGCTTTCCTGCTCTGGAGCCTGCCTGAGTACCCGGTGTTCATCGACGGGCGGACCGACCTGTACGGCGACGCCTTCCTGGAAGCCTGGGCGCAGGTGGCCCAGGCCGAACCGGGCTGGGAGCAACAACTGGCCCGCTGGCAGGTCAACATCGTGCTCATGGAACCCCGGTGGCCCATCACCCGTGTGCTCCCCCTGGCCGGCTGGCAGGAAGTGTACCGGGACGACCACAGCGTGCTCTTCCTCCGCAAGGGAGAACCCTGACCCATGGACCGCCCCCTGGTCAGCATCGTCACCCCCTCCTACAACCAGGCCTCCTTCCTGGAGTGGACCATCCGTTCGGTCCTGCACCAGGATTACCCCTACATCGAGTACATCGTGGTGGATGGGGGGTCCACGGATGGGACCCTGCGCATTCTGGAGAAATACCAGCACCGCCTGAGCTGGTGGGTCTCCGAACCTGACCAGGGGCAGGGCCACGCCTTGCAGAAGGGGTTCAGCCGGGCACGGGGGGAAATCCTGGCCTGGGTGAACTCCGACGACATGCTGGCCCCCCACGCGGTGCAGCGGGCGGTGATGGCCTTACAGCAGCATCCCGAAGCCGTCATGGTGGTGGGGGAAGCCCTGTTCGTGGACACCTTCGGCCGGCCCTTCCGCCACTACCGGGTGCATGCCCAGGACGTGGTGGACCTGATGGCCTTCACCATCCTTCCGCAGCCGGCCGTGTTCTTCCGCCGCCGAGCCTACGAAGCGTCCGGGGGCATCGACCCGGCCTTCCATTACCTGCTCGATCATCACCTCTGGCTGCGTATGGCCCTGCAGGGTTCCTGGGTGCACCTGGAAGAGATTCTGGCCTTTGCCCGGTTTCACCCCCAGGCCAAGAACTGGCAGCAGGGGGAAGGCTTTGCCCAGGAAGCCCGCCGGCTGCTGGACTGGATGCAAGGGCATCCGGTGCTCGGCGCGCTGTTCCGGCAGCACCGTCGGCGCATCCTGGCCGCGGGGTATCGCTTCATGGGCCGGTACCTGCTGGATGCCGGGCGGACCCGCGCGGCCCTGGCCGCGTACCTGCGGGCCTGGTGGTGGCACCCGCGAGAAGCGGCCAGGGAAGCCCATCGGTTGGCCTACGGGGTGCTCCGGCTCCTGGGCCTGGGTTTCCTCGGCCCCGCTTACCTGCACTGGAAGCGCCGCGGCCTGCCGGCCGTGGCCCGCAAGCGGGGATGGTACAACGTGCACCGGTTGTATCCCGAAGGGTGAGGTCGTTTTCCGCATTCCTACGGGTAGGGGAGGGCACTGCCCTCCCCTACCCCATTATTTATCCATAACTTTCCTGCCCCGGCGGGCCTGTTCCAGCCGGGTGACCACGCCGCCGAAATCGGGGGCAATCAAATCGGGTGGCGGGGTCCAGCGTTCCGCCTGTTCCCGCGAGGTGACCCCGGAAAGCACCAGCGCGGTGGCGCAGCCCATCCGCTGGCCGCCCAGGATGTCCGTCTCCAGCCGGTCGCCCACCACCAGGACCTGCTCCGGCGGCAGGCCCAGCCGTTCCAGGGCTGCCTGGAACAGGAAGGGTTCGGGCTTGCCCACGATGGTGGGCGCGACGTCGCTGGCCGCCTCCAGCGCGGCCAGGATGGCCCCCGCGCCCGGCACCAGGCCCTCCGGCGTGGGGAAGGAGCGGTCCGGGTTCGTGCCCACGAACCAGGCTCCCCGGCGGATGTGCAGCGTGGCCCGACGGAGTTTCTCGTAGGTCAGGCCCCGGTCCAGGCCCACGACCACGGCCAGCACCGGCCCTTCCTCCTGGTGCGGGAAACCGGCCTGAGCCAGCCCCCGGTGCAGCCCCTGCTCGCCGATGACGTACACCGGCCCGCCCTGGGGCCAGCGGCCCTGCAGCGCGTACACCGCGGCCATGACCGAATTCACCACCTGGTCCTCCCGAACCTGGGGCAGGCCCAGGCGTTGCAGGGTGCGGAGGTAATCCTCCGGGGCCTTGGTCGCATTGTTCGTGGCAAAGACCCAGCGCAAGCCCAGGGCCTGCAGCCGCGCGAACCATTCGGCCACCGGGCCAATGGGTTCACCGGCCCGCCACAGCACGCCGTCCATGTCCACAATCAGGCCACGGATGTCGGCCAGGTCCACCGCGCACCTCCTTTGTACGCCAGGCTTCAGAGGGTATCCAAAATCTGCAGGGCTTCCTTCAGGTCCAGGGTGCCTTCGTACAGTGCCCGGCCCACCACGACCCCGGCCAGGCCCGCCTCCCGCGCGGCCAGGACGTGCTCCAGCCGGGCCACGCCGCCTGCCAGTACCACCCAGGTGCGGGTCTCCTGCGCGATGCGGGACGCGGTGGCCACGTCCGGCCCCTGCAGGGTGCCATCCCGCTGCACGTCGGTGTACAGGAACCAGCGGACGCCCCGGTCAGCCCAGAAGCGGGCCAGGGCCAGGGGGGAAAGGCCGGTGGCCTGCCGCCACCCCGCGATGCGCACCTGGCCGGCCTTGGCATCCAGGACCACCACCAGCCGGGCCGCGCCCCAGCGGTCCAGGGCCTGGGCCAGCACGGTAGGTTGCTTCACCGCCATGCTCCCCACCATGACCCGGTGCACGCCGGCCTGCAGGAGCGCGTCGAGGGTGGCCTGGTCGCGCACCCCGCCGCCCCATTGGATGCGGGCCTGATACCGTTGGGCCAGGTTCACCAACGCGGGGGCCAGGTCCCGATGGTGACCTTCCCCGAAGGCCGCGTCCAGGTCCACCACGTGGAGCCAGCGGGCCCCGGCCTCCAGCCAGCGCCGGGCCACCACCAGGGGGCGGTGTTCGTACACCGTCTCCTGCCGGGCGTCGCCCTGGTAGAGCCGGACCACCCGGCCATGGCGCAGGTCCAGCGCGGGGTAAAGGTCGAACATGGCGAAGCCTCCCGGCGCCGCGGGGCGCCCTGTTTTGGGTGGGGGAGGGCAATGCCCTTCCCTTCAAGCGGGTTCCGAAAGGGCCGCTTCCCCGGCCTCGGCCCGGACCCAGGCCTCGGCGTCTTCCAACCGCAGGCTGAGCACGCGGGACGTGCCGTCGTCGTCTAAGGTGATGCCGTAGAGGATGTGGGCCGCCTGAATGGTCACCGGGTTGTGGGTGATGATGATGAACTGGGTGCGCTCCTGCATCTCCTGCAACACGCTCAGGAAGCGGCCCACGTTGGCCTCGTCCAGCATCGCGTCCACTTCGTCCAGCACGCACAGGGGCGTCCCGGCCACCTGAACCAGGGCGAAAATCAAGGCCAGGGCGGTCAGGCTGCGCTCGCCGCCGGAAAGCAGGGCCATCCGGCGGGTGCGCTTGCCGGGCAGCCGCACCTCGATGTCGATGCCCGAACGCTCCCAGTGTTCGGGGTCGGTGAGCACCAGGCGGGCCCTGCCGCCGCCGAACAGACGGGTAAACACGTGCTGGAAGGCCTTCTGCACCTGCTGGAACACCCGGCGGAAGCGCTTGCGCATCTCCTCCTCCAGGGTGCGGAGCAGGTCCAGCAGGTCGGCCTCGGCCCGGCGGATGTCTTCCATCTGGGTTTCCAGAAAGCGCACCCGTTCTTCCAACTGGCGGTACTCTTCGAGGATTTCGGGAACCACGGGCCCCAGCCGCTTGAGCCGCTGCCGCAAAGCGCGGGCCTCCGCGCGCAGGCGCTCCAGTTCGGCCAGGTGTGCGGCTTCGTCCCCGGCTTCAGGCAGGGGCAGCGGGGTCAGGGGGGACGTGGTTTCAAGGCCCAGGTCCCGCAGATGCCAGCCGGCCTCCCGCAGGCGACGCCACAGGCCGGCCCGCCGGCTCTGGACCCGCTGCAGACGCAGTTGGGCCTCCTGCAGGCGGGCTTCGGCCTCCCGCAGGCTCTGCCGGGCCTCCTGTTCCTTTACCCGGCCCTCACGCCACTGGGCTTCCAGCCGTTGCAGGGCCTCCTCCAGGGGCTTGAGGCCGGCCCGCAGTTCCTGGAGCCGGGCCTCCTGAGCCTGGCGACGGCGGCGGAGGTCCTCCAGGCGTTGCTCCACCTCGGCTATCTCTTGCTGCAGGCGCTCGGCTTCCCGGTCCTCTTGTTGCATCTGGCGGGTAAGGTCTTCGTATTCCCGGCGCATCCCCTGCAGCCGCGCGACGAGTTTCCTCTGGCGTTCCTGGAGGAAGCGCATCTGCTGCTCCCAGTAGGCCCGTTCGGTCCGCAGCCGGTCCAGGTCGCGGCCGGGCGCGCGGCGGGCCAGGGCTTCCCGCGTTTCCCCCAGGCGTTGCAGGGCCTGGGCCACTTCTCGCGCCTCTTTTTCCAGCGCGGCCTGCTCCTCACGCGCGGCGTCGATTTCCCGGAGCAGGCTTTCCCGCCGGGCCTGGAGCCGTTGCAGGGCTGCTTGCGCGGCTTCCAGGTTCATGGCGGCCCGGTGGTGGGCCTGTTCGGCCTGCCGACGGGCTTCGTTTGCGGCCTCCAGGCGGCTCTGAGCTTCCTGCAAGGCCTGTTGCGCGGCCTGCTCCTGGGCTTCACTTGCCCTGAGGCGCGCCCGCAGGGCCTCGGCTTCGGCCTGCAGGGTTTCCAGTTCTCGTTGCAACTGCCGGCGTTCCTGGTGGCGGCGCAGGCGTTCTTCCATGCCCGGCCGGCCCAGTGCCCGGAAGTTGGGGGCCAGGAAGACCTCGCCGTCCACGGTCACGGCCATGAAAGGCCCCTGGGCCGTCAGGTCGCGGGCCGTTGCCCGGTCCTGGGCCAAAAGCACCCGGCCCAGCCAGGGTTCCAGGGCCTGCTTGAGCGGGGCTTCGGCCTGGAGGAAGTCCAGCAGCCGGCCCAGCACGCCCGAGGCTTTGGGGGAAGGGGGAAGGTCCAGGCCCCCTTCGTCCTCCAGGGTCAGGAGCAGCACCTGGGCCTGGCTGCCCTCGGCCAGCCGCGCCAGTTCCGGCGGCAGGGACCGGAGCACCACCACGTCCCCCAACAGGTTGAGGACCGCGGCCAGGGCCCGGGCGGCCTGGGGCTGGGGTTCCACCAGGGCGGAAAGCATGCCCACGAAGACGCCCTGCTGCCGGGCCTTTTGGGCCAGCCGCCGGACCGCGCGGGAGTAGCCCTCCAGTTGGCGGGCGCTGTGCTCCAGGGCTTCCAGCCGGGCCTGCACGCGGGCCAGTTGCGCCTCGTGGCGTTGCAGGGCCTGTTGTTGCGCGGCCAGGGCCTTCCGGGCCTGTTGCAGCGCGGTCAGGCGCGCCTGAACCTGGTTCCGGGCCGCTTCGAAGGCTTCCTGAGCCTGGGCAAGGGCCTCCTGTGCCTGGCTCAGGGCGGCCTGGGCCTTCTGCAGGTCCGACCGGGCCTGCTGCACCTGGGGGGCCAGGGCTTCCAGGGCCTGTTCGCTTTGCTTCAGGCGCTGCCGCAGGGCCTGCAGCCGACCCTGCAGCGCGCTCTGGCGGCGTAGCAGCCGGTCCTCTTCCCGGCGCAGTTCCCGCATGCGGGCCCGGTGCTGGTGGAGTTCTTTCTCCTGTGCCTGCACCTGGGCCTGAAGTTGGGCCAGCCGGGATTCGGCCTCCTGGCGTTCTTGCTGGACCTGGTCGAGTTCCCCTTGCAATTCCGCCAGGCGGGTTTCCAGCAAGGCGCGGCGGGAAGCCCGTTCGGACCGGCGGCGCTCCAGGACAAAACGCTGCTCCCGCTTCGTCTGCCAGGTCCGCTGCAAGGCCATTTCCTGCTGCAGCAGGGCCTGCCACGCGGCTTCTTCCTGCTGCAGCGCGCGCTGCCGGGCCTTGAGTTGCTGGCGGGTGGCTTCGAGTTGCGCTTCCCCCTGCCGGACGGCCTCCTGATGACGCAGCCAGATGCGGCGCTGTTCGAGGTAACGATGGCGGGCGGCTTCCAGGGCCTGCCGGGCCGCGTCCAGGTGTCGGCTCAGGAGATGCCACTCCAGCGCGAAGGCCCGCCGTTCCGTTTCCTGCAGTTGCCGTTGGACCGCCTGGGCCTCTTGCATGCGTCGGGCCCGGCGGGCCAGCCGTTCCATCTGGGGCCGGAGTTCGGCCAGGAGGTCCTCCAGGCGGGCCAGGTTCCGGCGGGTTTCCTCCAGCCGCTGCAGGGCTTCGTCCCGGCGCTTGCGGAACAGGCCGATGCCCGCGGCTCCCTCCAGCATCTCGCGGCGGGCCTCGGGCTTGAGGGTCAGCACCGCATCCACCATGCCCTGGCCGATGAACACGGCCTGGCCATCGGCCAGGCCGGCCCGGGCCAGCAGTTCCCGCACCTCGTAGAGGCGGACCCGGCGCCCGTTCAGGCGGAACTCACCGCGGCCATCCCGGTATACCTTGCGGGTGAGTTCCACTTCGGCGAAGTCCAGGGGCAGCCAGCCGCTCTCGTTGTCGAAGACCGCGGTCACCCGGGCAAAGCCGGCCCGGGGCCGGGCGGTCGTGCCCGCGAAAATCAGGTCTTCCGTGGCCCGCGCCCGGAGCAGGCGCAGGGAAGATTCCCCCAGCACCCAACGCAGGGCGTCCACCAGGTTGGACTTGCCCGCGCCGTTGGGCCCCACCACCGCGGTGATGTCGGCATCAAACCGCAGGGTGGTGGGACGGGCGAAACTCTTGAACCCCTGCAGTTCCAGGCGCTTGAGCCGAACGGTCATGGTTCAGCACACTGGGGAAGGCCTGCCGCCTTCCCAGGATGTAAAGCCAAAGGCAAGGGCACAAGGGCGGACCCAACAGGAAAGCACAAAACCCCGCCTCTCATGCTTCTACCGAGGCGGGGGCAGGGATGGCAATGGCGGCTCGACGTCCGTCAGGCCCCAACCCGAACACCCTGCTTCATCAGGGTGCGCAGGCAGCGGGTGCATACCTTCTTCCGCACCCGGCGGCCGTTCTCCCACAGGGTCACCCGCTGGATGTTGGGCTTGAACATGCGCTTGGTCGCCTTGCGGGACCAGGGCCGGTTCAGGCCGAACCCCGGGCCCTTGCCGCAGATTTCACACCTGGCCATGGGTCAACCTCCCAAACAGGGTCTTCCCGGGGCAAGGGGGCAGGCCGGGACAAACCGGCAGCATCTTACCACAGGGGCTATGCCCTGCCAAGGCGCCTGGGGCTTTTCAAGTTTTGAGGAACGGCTTTGCCGTATCTCCTGCCCCCAACGGCTTTGGCTGGGGCAAGATTTGTAAGAACTCAAAAAGCCCCTGGGCCAATTGACAAGGGCAGGGGGGCGGGTATAATCGGGATGCGACGAGCGGGCGTAGCTCAGTTGGTAGAGCGCCGCCCTGCCATGGCGGAGGTCGCGGGTTCAAGTCCCGTCGCCCGCTCTTTTTCATCGGCGGCGTAGCCAAGTGGTAAGGCAGGGGCCTGCAAAGCCCTGATGCGCGGGTTCGAATCCCGCCGCCGCCTTTCAGGGCCTGCGTTTTGGCCCTT
>JALXBY010000020.1 GCA_026991215.1 Anaerolineales bacterium | reverse complement strand
GTACTATCCGTGACGGGGCCTCCGGGGATGGGGCTCGCCCATCCCCGGAGGCCCCGTCACGGATAGTACTGCTGTATCGTGCGTTCCCGGCAGACCCCGGTCAGGCCGTCCTGGGTGCAGGCCCGGACCGTAATCCGCAGCAGGTTCCCGCGCGGGTCGTCGGCATACGTAAGCACCCAGACCTCGCCCTCCTCGCCGGGGAACAGGCGGCTCTTGCCGCCGCCGCAACGCCAGAACTCATCCCGTCGGCCTGGGTCCAGTTCGTAGACCGCACCGGTTTTCGTATCCTTGATGCGCACGAAGACGGATTCCAGCGGCTCTGGTCCCCGGTTGACCAGCACGAGGACCACGGCAAAACTCCCGCCGCATTTGGCAATCTTGCGCAGGCCCAGGGAAAAGGCCCCTGGCGGTGGAGGCGGCGCGGTGGCAATGGGCAGCAACTCCGGGTTCCCCTGCACCCGGAACCAGCGGCCCCAAACCCAACAGGTCTTGCCGTTGGCCGTGTTGACCAGCCAGAAAGGGTACGGGTCCGTGGTCTCCGAACGGGCCAGGACCGTCGCGGTGTCCCCTTTGGTGAGGGTATCGGCCGAAGGGTAATAAGGGGCCGGGCCGGTGCGACAGTACAGGTTCCCCGTGGCCGTGCCCTGCAAGGTCGCGGCCAGGGTGGGTGTGGCCGGTACCGCCGTCGGCGAGGGCGGGAGCGTTGCCGTGGGAAGCAGCGGCGGCGCGGCCGTCGGCGCAGGCCGGGGCGGGGAAGCCATCGGCGGCATCGGCCCCCCGCCGGGCGCTGCGGGCGCGGTTGGCGTGGGCATGGCCTGCATGGTCAGTTGCAGAACCACCTGGGTGTTTTGGAGCCAAAGGGCGTTCCGTGTGGCTTCCAGGTCGGCTTTCTGGCCAGGTAGGGGCAGGCCCTGCAGCAGGGCACATCCCAGGGCCAACCCCACCAGTGCAGAAAACATCCACCATTGTTTCATCACAGACCTCCTTTTGGGACAGCCGAACCTCCTGGTTGCGCGCACGAAGGGCGAGAACGAAAAACGCGGCCGCCCCCACGGGACGGCCGCCTCCAGCACCCGACAGTCAACGCCTTACCGAACACCGGACGGTTAGCGGAACCTGCGGGGCACACCTTTGGGGTTCTCCCGATAGTCGTAAAAGCCCAGGCCGCTCTTACGGCCCAGCTGCCCGGCCAGCACCAGTTGACGCAACAGGGGGGCCGGGCGGTACTTGTCTTCGCCCAGGTCACGATGCAGCACTTCCAGAATGAACAGCACCACGTCCAGGCCGATGAGGTCGGCCAGGGCCAGCGGCCCCATGGGGTGGTTGAAGCCCAGCCGGGCCACCGTGTCGATGTCCTCCACCGTGGCCAGCCCTTCCTGTAGTGCGAAGATGGCTTCGTTGATGAAGGGCATGAGGATGCGGTTGGCGATGAAACCCGGCGCGTCCCGGACTTCGACAGGGGTCTTGCCCATACGGCGGGCCAGGTCGTGCACGGTGCGGGCCGTCTCCTCCGAAGTCTGCAAGCCCCGGATGACCTCCACCAGGGCCATCAGGGGCACGGGGTTGAAGAAGTGCATTCCGATGACCTTTTCCGGCCGTTGGGTGACCGCGGCCAGGCGGGTAATGGGGATGGACGACGTGTTCGTGGCCAGAATCACCTCGGGCCGGACGATGCGGTCCAGGTCCTGGAAGATGCGTTCTTTGATGTCCACCTTCTCGGTCGCGGCCTCGATGCAGAAGTCGGCTTCCGCGGCCGCGTCCATGTCCGTGGTGTAGCGGATGGACAGCGCGGCTTCCCGTTGGGCTTCGGTGATTTTGCCCTTGGCCAGCAGTTTCTCGGTGGAACGGGCAATGGTCTCCTGGGCCCGGCTCAGTTGTTCGGGGGCCACGTCCATCACGGTGACCTGAAACCCGGACGTGGCCGCGACCTGGGCAATGCCGCTGCCCATGGTCCCTGCACCGACCACGAAGATGTGGCGTACCGCGTCGGCGTTCATGGCTTCCCTCCGGGGTATGGATGACTTCATCGTACCATGCTCCGAAACGCGACCTGGCGCACCGCGGACGGCGCACTGCGCATCGTGCTACATCACGTCCGGCGCCTCGATGTTGAGCAAGGCCAGGATGTTGGCCAGGGCCTGACGCGCCGCGGCCACCAGGCGGAGCCGGAAGTCCCGCACCGGTGGCTCGGCCTGGAGCACGGGGCACTCTTTGTAGAAATCGTTGAAGGCCCGGGCCATCTCGTAGGCGTGGGTCGTAAGGGTCAGGGGCCGGTAGGCTTCTGCGGCCTGGAGCACCTTTTCCGGCAGCCGGGCAATCTGGGAAATCAATTCGACCTCCGCGGGATGCAGCGTATGGGTGGGGGTGAGGGCCTGGGGTACCTGGTCCCCGGCCTTGCGCAGGATGCTTCGGGCCCGCACATGAGCGTATTGAATGTACGGCGCGGCCACGCCCTCGAAACTCAGGGCCTTCTCCCAGGTGAAGACCACCTTGCGGTTGTTCTCCCGGGCCAGCATGGTGTATTTCAGGCTGCCCAGGGCCACGGCCCGGGCGACCTGCTCCTTGGTTTCGGGGTCCAGCGCGGGGTTCTTTTCCTCCACGATTTGCCGGGCCCGTTGAATGGCCTCCCGAATCAACTCATCCAGGAAGATGACCTCCCCCTCCCGGGTCTTGAGCACCACGTTTCCCGGCAGGGTGACCACTTCGTAGGCCAGGTGGTACAGCCGGTCGGCCCAGGGGTAGCCGGCCACTTCCAGGGTCTTGAAAATCTGCTGAAGGTACAGGCTCTGGCGGATGTCCACCACGTAGATGCTGCGGGCCAGGTCCGGGTATTCCTGGAACTTCTGCACAGCCAGGGCCAGGTCCTTGGTGGAATAGAGGGAGGTGCCATCGGACCGCAGGACCACGAAGGCCCGGTAGGTTTCCTCCAGGCCCAGCAGCCGGTCCAGGTCCACGACCACGGGCCCGTCCGGGCGCTGGTCCTGGGCGATGCCCTTTTCGATGAGTTCCTGCACGAAGCGTTTGCCACTTTCCTCGACCTCGCTTTCGTAGTACACCCGGTCGAAGGTGATGTTCAGGGTGCGGTAGATGTGTTCAAAGCCTTCCAGGGACCACTGCCGGGTCTTTTCCCAGAGGGCCCGCAGTTCCGGGTCCCCCCGGTCCCAGCGCAGGAAGAGTTCCCGGACTTCGGCCTCCCATTCGGGGTGTTCCTCCAGGCGCTTGTTGGCCTCGACGTACAGGTCGCTCACCCAGCGGGCCTTGTCCACGCCGGGCGGCGGTTCTTCCCCGTTGTGGAACTTGATGTAATTCCACAGCCACTTGATGACGTGCAGGCCGATGTCGCCCAGGTAGTTGGCCCGGATGACCTCGTACCCGGCCGCCTGCAGCATCCGGGCCACCACATCGCCCAGGATGGTCCCCCGCAGGTGGCCGACGTGCAGGGCCTTGTGGGTGTTGGGCTGGGAGAACTCGACCATCACCCGCTGCCCCCGCGGGGGATGGTGACCATAACGGGGACCTTCCTCGATCACCCGGTCCACCACGAAGCGACTGAAGTATCCGGGGTCCAGGTAAAGGTTGAGGTACCCCTTGACGGCCTCGACCCGCTGGAAGCCTTCGGGCAGTTGCAGGTGCTGCGCCACGTATTCGGCCAGTTCCTGGGCCCGTTGGGGCACCCTGACGGGCTTGCCGCTGCGCCGTTCCGCGGCTGCCAGGGGGAACATGGGCAGGGCGAACCCCCACGTGCCCTTGAAGGGCAGGTCGGTGAAATTCAACTGCTCGGGGAGCGGTACCCCGGCTTCCTCCAAAAGGGCGCGGATTTGCCCTTCCAGGCGCCGTTGTTGCTGTTCGAACATGGCGGCTCCCTTGGTGGTTCTGGGTTTCGGGCGTTCGACCCTATCCAGGCCGGGGAGATTGTACCAAAGGCGGTGGAAGGTTTCGGTTCAGCCCGCGCGGGGCTGGCGGAACAGGGCGTTCACCGGGCCGCTGAGCAGGTAGCCACCAAAGAGCAAGCTCCACCGGTAAGGGAACCAAAGCCAGAGTCCGGTCAACGCCAGGGCCAATGCCCGTTGCAGCCAGGTCCCCTGAAGGGCCTGCCGCACGTAGTACCGGGTGTGGTAGTAGGGCAGGGTGCTCACCATCAGCAGCCCGGCGGCCAGGCAGAGCCCGGGCAGCAGGACCATCCGCCAGGCATCGGGCATCGGGTCGAGCAGGGGGGCAAGGACCACGCCGGCCCCGGCCGGCGAGGGCATGCCCGAAAACCTGGGGGGTTCCATCTTACGGGCGTCGCCCACTTCGTGCCGCACGGTGTACCGGGCCAGGCGCCAGGCCACCGCGGCCAGGTACAGCCCGGCCATGGCCCAGGCACCCCAGGCCTGTAAGCCCACGGCCACCCCCACCACGCAGGCCGGCGCGACGCCAAAGGTCACCACGTCGGCCAGGGAGTCCAGCTGGACCCCGAACTCCGAACCCAGGTTCCAGCGCCGGGCCAGGAACCCATCCAGGACGTCCAGCACTCCGCCCAAAAGCACCATCAACGCGGCCAGGCGGATATCCCCAAGCAGGGCCATGTAGATGGCGGCAAAGCCCAAAAGCAGGTTGCTCAGGGTCAGGGTGGGGACCAGCCTTCGGCGCATGGCAGACCTCGCAGGTGGGAATGGCAGTCGGCGGTCAGCAGTCAGCAGTCGGCGGTCGGCGGTCAGCGGTAGAGCAGATAGACCCAGACCCACAGGGGAATCAGCCCGGCCAGGGCCAGCAGGGTCAGCAGGGCCAGAAGCATGGTGACCGGGTCGCTGAGCGCGGCGAGGAAGGCGTCCATGTTGGAAAGGTCCTGCGTCGTCGTGGCCGGGGCTGGGGTTGCGGGCGCGGGAGCAGATGGAGGGGCCGAGGGCGTCGCGGTGGGCTGCGGCGCAGGCTGGGGCGAAGGCGCGGCCGCGGGTTCCACCGTGGGCATGGGCACCGCGCGCGTTTCCTCGCTTTCCACGAACATGAGCAGCACCCGCCCGAACTGGTCCGCAGTGCGGAACCGGTCGGCCGGCCGTTTGGAAAGCACCCGCTCCAGCAGGGCTTCCAGCCGGCGGGGCAGGTCGGGCCGGTGGACCCGTAAGGGGATGGGCGGCTCCCAGGCATGGGCCCGGATCCACGCCTGGGTGCTGTTGGCCCGGTAGGGCATGTGGCCGGTCAGCATTTCATACAGGATGAGGCCCAGGACGTACACGTCCGAAGCCGGGAGCAGCGGCTCCCCCCGCGCGTGTTCGGGGGAAAAGTAACGGGGCGACCCCCAGATGACCTGGCGGCCCTGCGCATCGGTCTGGATGGAAGGCAGCCCCACGGCACCGGCCAGGCCGAAATCCGTGACCTTGAGCCGGCGGTCGGGCCGGACCAGCAGGTTGGCCGGTTTCAGGTCGCCGTGGACCAGGCCGGCCCGGTGCACATACCCCACGCCCGCGCAGGCCTGGACCATCAGGTAAAGGGCTTCCTCCAGGGGCATGGGCGCTTCCTGCGCGATGATGCGGGAAAGGGGTTCCCCCTCCACGTATTCCATCACCAAGTAGAGGAAGCCCTGCTCCTCGCCCACATCGTATACGGTGACCAGGTGGGGGTGATTCAGCCGGGCCAGCAGCCGGGCCTCGTTGAGGAAACGGGTACGGATTTGTGGGTCCGTGCTCAGCTGCGGGAGCAGGATTTTGACCGCGACCTCCCGCTCCAGGCGTTGGTCCCAGGCCAAGTAGACGGAAGCCATGCCCCCGCGGCCCAGCAGTCGGCGCAGGTGGTACCGCCCGGCCAGCACCTCCGGTGGTTGTTGGGGCGGGGGCTTGCCTTCGGAAGAAGGGCCCGAGGGGGGCGGCGGAGGCACTAAGGTCATGGAAGGGCCTCCAAAAGGGCCTGGGCCGCGGCCACGTCCTGCACCGCGAGGCCTACGGATTTGAACAGGGTCACCTGGTCCCGATGGGTGCGCGCGGGGACCCGGCCCAGCACGATTTCCCCAAGTTCGACCAGGGCCTCAGGCGCCAGCAGCCCCTGGGCCAGGGCCTGGGCGATTTCCCCGGCCTCGGCCCGGGCGGCCTCCCGGGCGTCCACCACCACGTAGGCCCGGGCCACCACCTCCAGCGGCACCTCGACCATCTCCGTCGTGTAGGACCCCACCGCGTTGACGTGGGTGCCGGGCCGCAGGTCCTCGGCCGCGAAGACGGGGGTGGCCGACGTGGTCGCGGTGCACACCACATCGGCCTCGGCCAGGGCTTGCGCGGGGCTGTTGGCCGGGCGCATGTCCTTGGGGATGGGGCCGCGACCGGCCAGTTCCGCAATCAGGGCTTCCACATGGCTGCGGGTGGGCGCGTAAACCCACACCCGTTCGATGGGCCGCACGGTGCACACGGCTTCGATTTGCGTCCGGGCCTGGGCACCCGCGCCAAAGACCGCGAGCACGTGGCTATCCTCCCGGGCCAGGAGGCGGGTGGCCAGCCCCGAGGCCGCGCCAGTGCGGATGGCCGTCAACGTGGTGCCCTCGACCACGGCCAGAGGCCGGCCGGTCTCGGGGTCCAGCATAAGGACCGAGGCGTAAATCAACGGATGGCCCCGCGCGGGGTTGTGGGGGAAGACGGAAACCACCTTGACCCCCAGAGCCTGGCCGTAGGCATCGTGGAGGAACGCGGGCATGTGCAGCACCACGGCTTCCTGGGGCGGCACGGGGAGCCGCAGCCGCAGGGGCATCTCCACCTGGCCTGCACTGTACGCGGCAAAGGCCCGGGCCATGGCTTCAATCGCCCGGGCCATGGGCAGCCCTTCCCGCACGCTTTGGGCATCCAGAAAACGCATGGCCCCGTCCCTCGAAGGCGGTCTTACATCACCGGCCGGGATACTGCATAAAGTATACACTCGGTCGGGGGCCGCAGACGGCAATCCGCGATGAAAAGACGCCCTTGCCAAAGCCCATACTTTGTGCTATGGTCATAATCCCCCCCAGGGGGGCCGGGTAGGAGGTCGTCATGAAGCATGAGAACGCCTACCGCCGCCTCAAAATCGTCGAGGGCCATATCCGGGGCATTCAACGCATGCTGGAGCAGGACGCATACTGCATCGACGTCATCCGCCAGATTCAGGCCGTCCAGTCGGCCCTGACCAAAATCTCCGTCATGATTCTCGACGAGCACCTGCATTCGTGCGTGATTCGCGCCATCCGCGGGGAAGACCCCGACGAACGGGAACGCGTCCTGACCGAAATCCTCGACGTGTTCGAAGCCTGCCGCAAACTCTAACCAAAAGGAGGACCGTCGATGAAGCGGGTGACCTATTACATCCCCAACATCTCCTGCCACCACTGCATCCACACCATCAAGAAGGAAGTCGGCGCGCTGGAAGGGGTGCGCTTCGTCTCCGGGGACGTCAAGGCCAAGCAGGTGACCCTGGAAATCGACGCGCCGGCCACCGAGGAGCAGGTCAAGGCGGTGCTGGCCGAAATCGACTACCCCGTGGCCAAGGAACTGTAACCCCAAAACGCACCCCGCGAGGGTTCGCACAACCCCGTACCAGGCCCAGGCCCCGTCACCCAGGCGGGGCCTGGGCCTGTATTAGAATGGAATCCCCCGACCTGCCCGGAGCGGGAAGGTGTGCGAAGGGGTGGCACGCCTGCCCTGCTGCATCCAACCCCGTTGAGGTCGATGGCATGGACACCCCAAGGCTTTCGCTCCACGTTGCCCCGCGGTTGCGGGTTTCTCCATGGCAGTTGTTACGCAGTCTCGCCGGGTACCCTCGTTGGGCTTTGTTCTTCCCCGATGGCCTGACCTTGCTGGGCTGGGGCATCCGGCGGGAAGCCCTGGGCCAGGGTGAACGCCGCTTCAACCAATTGCGGCAGGCCTGGCTGGTCTGGAAGCAAGAGGTCGAACCGCTCCGGGAGTTCCCCCTGTTCCTCGTGGGTGCTTTCCTGCCCGCAGGGGCCTGGTCCCCGCGCTTCCCCGAAACCCTGTTGGTGATGCCCCAGGGCGTGGTGGTCATACCACCCCAGGGGGAGCCTTTATGGATGGGTGAACTCCCCCTGGGCCTGCCAGAGGACCTGGAGGAACCCGCCACGTCTTCCCTACCGCCCCTGGAGGCCCAGCGGGAAGGGCTTTCCCCCCAGGCATGGCAGGCTTTGGTCGAGCAGGCCCTGGCGGAAATCGAACGGGGGAACCTGGCCAAGGTGGTCCTGGCCCGCTACCGCCACCTGCAGTTTGCGGACGCGATCGACCCGGTCACCGTGCTGGCCCGCCTGCACGCGCGGTACCCCCGGACCATTCGCTTCCTCTTCGAACCCGTGCGGGGCCATGCATGGGTGGGCGCAACGCCGGAGATGCTCATCGCCAAACAGGGCCGACTCATCTCCACGGTGGCCCTGGCCGGTTCCATCCCCCGCGGGGCAACCCCGGAGGCCGACGCCCTGCAAAAGGCCCGGCTGTTGCATTCCGAGAAGAACCTCCGGGAGCACCGCTGGGTGGTGCAGGCCATCCTGCAGGGTCTGCTGCCCTGGGTGGGGGATGTGGACATGCCCAATGGCCCCCGGCTGCGGACGCTGCCCAACATCCACCATTTGGAAACGCCCATTCGGGGCCGCCAGCGCCGGGGGGACATCTTCGACCTGGTGCAGAGCCTGCACCCCACGCCGGCCGTAGGCGGCTGGCCCCGGGACCCCGCGCTGGCCTTCCTCCGCCAGCACGAACCCTTCACCCGGGGCTGGTACACCGGACCCATCGGTTACGTAACGCTGCAGGGCGACGGTCGGGTGGCCGTGGGCCTGCGCGCGGCCCGCATCGTAGGCCGGGAGGTGTGGCCTTACGCAGGCGCGGG
>JALXBY010000019.1 GCA_026991215.1 Anaerolineales bacterium | reverse complement strand
GTCGGTGTCCCAGGCGTCGGGCCTGCCGTCGTAGTCGGTGTCGTGGATGTTGGGCGTGTTCGCGCCAGTCCTGGCTTGTTTTGTGCGCCACTGGTCGGGTTTGCCGTCCTTGTTCGTATCCCAGGCATCCAGCACGCCATCACCATCGGTATCCCAGGCGTCGGGCTTGCCGTCGTAATCGCTGTCCAGGATGTCCTCCTTCCCGTCGCCGTTGGTATCCCAGGCATCGGGCCTGCCGTCGCCGTTCTTGTCATAGGATTTCGCATCCGGCCGGCCATCACCGTCGAAATCCCAGCGGTCGGGCTTGCCGTCCAGTTGTTCGTCGAAGGTATCGGCCCTGCCGTCGCCGTTCTGGTCCCAGGCTTCGGGTTTGCCATCGCCGTTGAAATCCCAGGCATCGGGCTTGCCGTCGCCGTCCCGGTCCCAGGCGTCAGGCTGGCCATCGCCGTCGGTATCCAGAGGGTTCTTAGGGGCCAAATCCGGGCCTTGGGAAGGGTCGAAGGGCGGTTTGGGAACCGAACTGGCCGGCGGCGCAGGGGCGGGTTTGACGGCTGGCGCGGCAGCAGCCTGGGTGTTGGAAGCCCCTGAACTGGAAGAAGCCCCCTGTGTGCCCGTGGACGCGGGCTGGCAATCGGGGTCCCACAAGGTGCCGATGGTGCACATGCCATCGGCCGCGCCAACGCACCCCACGCCCTGGAAGCAGGCCTGAACGGTGTTCGTAGACGCGGCGGGGGAAGAAGGCACCACAGAGTAACATTGCAGACCTTGCGGCGTGAGGCGACATTGCTGGTTTCCAGCGCCAGCGGAACCCTGGCTACCGGTGTTGCCAGAGGCGCTGCCGGTATTGCCAGAGGAACTGCCGGCGTTCTGGCCCCCGGCGTTGTTCCCGGCCTGGCCGCTCCCGGCCGAGCCGCTGCTCCCGGAACTGCCCGAGGGCGCGTTGGGCGCAAGGCGTACACCGGGCACCGCGGGCGAAGGGCTGCAAAACACCCCTTGGGGGGTGAAAACGCAATTCAGGCTCAATGTGGTGTTCCCTGTGGTGCCCCCAGCCGAGGCGCTTCCAGAGGTGCTCCCCGAAGTACCGCCCGCTGCGCCGCCGCTGGAACTTCCGCTGGAACCACTGCCGGAGCCGCTTGCGCTGCCCCCACTCTGGTTGCCAGCCGTGCTGCCTGTGCTTCCGCTCTGGCTCCCTGTTGTGGAACTGCCGGTCGTTCCCCCGGAGGAGCCGCCCGTGTTGCCGGTGCCGCTTTGGGTACCGGTGCTGCCCGTGGTGTTCCCGGCCACGTTGTTTTGATTCCCGGCGTTGCTGCCGGAGCCGCTCGCGGCGTTTCCGGACTGGTTGCCGTTGTTGTTCGCCTGGCCTCCGCCCTGGGATGCGTTCCCGGCCTCGGCGGTGGCCTTACAGGGTTTGGCCACCAAACGGAACCATTCGTTGGTCGCCTCAGGCTGCCGTGATGTGGTCCCGTCCGCGTGTTGCACCAGGAGGGCGTATTCCACCAGGCCTTCCTGTTGCTGCAGTTTTCCAGCGATTAAGTCAGCAGCCTCTACCTTGAGCGTAAAGACCTGTGCTGTGTTCTGGCGTAAGGGGATTTTCCCCTGGGTCAGGAGCCGGCCATCGGTGGTTTTGATGCGGTAAACCAGCGTCATGCTCTGGACGTTTTTGCGCAGGGCGGTCGCCATGGTAAGCACGAACTGGTTTGGCCAACAGCCCTCACCGTAATACAGGACTGGCAGTCCCTCCGTGGTAGCCACGGGGGTAGACGTGGCCGTGGCGGATGTGGTTTGCGCTTTCGGGGTTGATGTCGTCGGGTTTGCTGGCGCGTTGTTGGGGAACAGTTGACTGCACGCCAGGGCCAGGCCAATCAAAAGAGATAAATAAAGCCAACGGCGCATGAGTTCCTCCTCCTTGAAGGTCCACAAACGCGAACACGCAGACCCAATGGCGGCCAGGGGCTTTAGCGTTTCAGTCGCTCCTCATTATTCGGCCCAACGTCATCAAAACGTCAGGGAAGGGTCAGCCCCATCGCCCCCCAATGACGAACGACGACCGACCACCGACCAACAACCATCGACGAACGACCACCGACCAACGACCACCGACGAACGACCACCGACCACCCAACCACCGACCAAATCGCCTATACATTGCGTGCACCTTCCAGGTATCCTTAGGGCATCCCTTTTGGCAGGAGAGGAGGTCGCCATGTCGGAGCAAGCAGTGGTTTCGTCTGCGATGCCCGAAGAACCCGAAACCCAACCTGGGCAGGAACCCAACCCCGTGGCTGCTGGGTCTGAAGCCTCTCCCCAGTCGGCACGGATGCCTGCTGGGGCCAACCCCTGGGTGGCGTGGGTGCAACAGCAGGTGTTCCCGATGTTGGTGGCCTTCCTGCTGGGGTTGAGCATTGGCTACATCGCGTGGGGGCAGCGGAGCGGCGCGTCCATCATCCGTGGGGAGGACACATCCATCGCCCAGAACACGGGTGCGGACGCGAACCCGCCGGCCGCGCCCGCGGTGCCCCAGGCCACGCC
Source organism: Anaerolineales bacterium (assembly GCA_026991215.1). Classification (GTDB taxonomy): domain Bacteria; phylum Chloroflexota; class Anaerolineae; order Anaerolineales; family DRMV01; genus S139-71. The sequence goes on along the minus strand of JALXBY010000019.1, from coordinate 6,332 downwards.
AACGCTTCCCCGTTTTGAGGTCAGTGAGGACGACGACCCGGCCCTGGGACCTGAGGACGCGCCGGTGGTCATCATCGAGTTCGGCGATTATGAGTGCCCCTTCTGCAAGCGGTGGCGCCAGACCGTGTTCGACCCCATGATGCGGGACTATGGCGACAAAATCCGCCTCGTCTACCGGGACTTCCCGTTGACGTCCATCCATCCCCAGGCCGTGCCCGCGGCCATTGCCGCCAACTGTGCGGGGGAACAGGGCAAGTACTGGGAGTTCCACGACCTGCTCTTCCTGGGCGAACTGCCGCTGGGCCAGGAGGCTTACCTGGAGTACGCCCGCCGGCTGAACCTGGATATGGAGGCCTTCCAGACCTGCATCAAGGACGAGGACGGTCGCCAGGAAGCCGAAATCCGGAAGGACTTCCAGGATGGCCTGCGCCTCGGTGTGCAAGGCACCCCCACGTTCTTCATCAATGGCGTTCCGGTGGTTGGCGCGCAGCCCTACGAGGTGTTCCGTACTATAATTGAACGGGAACTCAGCCTTGCCACCGAGTGACGCGAGGGTATGGAAGAACGATATTACACATATCCAGGTGGGTACCCGGACCCTCGGCCCCGGCCCAAAACCGGTGGCCGAGGGCGTTTCGTCTTGTTCCTCGTCGTTCTGAGTCTGCTGGCGTGTGTGGGTATTTCCCTGCTGGTCGTCTTTGGGGGCGGCGTGCTCCTGCTGGCCCTGGGCGAAGAGGGCCAAATCGAGGTTCAGGTCCAGCCCGCGGTTGTGGAGGTTCGGCCGGGGGAGCAGGCCGAGGTGACCCTGCTGGTGGCCAACCTGGGGCCAGGGACTGTACGGTTGGAAGGGGTGCGCGTCCCTCCGGCTCTGGCCGATGCTGTGGTGTTCCGGGAGGCGGACCCGCCCTTCCTGCGCATCGAGGCCCAGGATGAAGGCCCGGTGTTGGTGTACCCCGGCCTTCCTGTGGAAGAGGGGGAGACGTTACGCCTGCGGTTGCTTTTGGAAGGCCTGAAACCCGGAACCTACCGGGGCCAGTGGCAGGTGTTGACGGATGTTGGTGGTACGGTCGCGTTTTTGCTCCCCGTTTTCGTGCAGGAAGAAGGGGCAACCCAGCCCGCGCCGACCTTACCCGTTGCCCTGCCAGGGGCTGGGGAGGAAGCGCCCGTCGTCGCGGCCACGCCCACGGCCGCGGCCCTGCCTGAAGACCTGGGCGACCTCATCGAACGGCTGGCCCGTTCCGTGGTCATGATTGTGGCCGTGGAGCGGCGGGGTCGGGACTGGCAACCTTTGTGGACCGGTTCCGGCACCATCATTGACGCGCGGGGGTTCATCCTGACCAACGCGCACGTGGCCATGGAGAAGGGGCAGTCCCCGGACCTGCTCATCCTGGTCACCCAAAATACGGATGAACCCCCCGAACCCCGCTTTTGGGCCAGTGTGGTGGTGGCCGACCCCCGGCTGGACCTGGCCGTATTGCGCATCAACCGGAACTTCGATGGCACGCGATTGGCTGAACCGCCCCAGTTGCCAGCCGTGCCTTTGGGCGATTCCGATACCCTGCGCCTTGGGGACCCGCTTCTCATCCTGGGCTACCCCGGCATTGGCGGTGATACGATTACCTTCACCCGGGGGGAAGTCAGCGGGTTCGTGGCCCAGCCAGGGTATGGCTCCCGGGCCTGGATTAAGACTTCGGCCACCATTGCCGGTGGCAGCAGCGGTGGTCTGGCCGCGAACCTGCAGGGCGAACTCGTGGGCGTGCCTACACGGGTGGGTACCCCGGAAGGCGGCGAGGTCGTGGACTGCCGGTACATCGTGGATACCAACGGCGACGGTGTGGTGGACCGGCGGGATACCTGCGTGCCCATTGGCGGTTTCCTGAACTCTTTGCGTCCGGTCAACCTGGCCCGGCCGTTGATTCAGGCCGCGCTGGAAGGCAAACAAGTGCAGGTACAGGTCCCTACCCCGGTGCCGGAACCGTCCAGCCCGTCCTTCCTGCCGGTGTTCCGGGAAACGTTCGACAACCCGGCTCAGGGGTACTGGCCGGCTTTGACCGACGAAGACGGCATGAGCGTTTACCGCAATGGCGTCTTCGTAGTGGAGGTGTACAAGCCCCAGTGGTTGCTCTGGTTCCCGTACCGGGAGGCCGCGCTGCGGAACATGTTGGTCAGGACGCGCTTCAAGGTGCTGCGCCCGACAGGGGTCGGGGATGTGGGCGTCATCTGCCGGGCTACGGATAAAGGCGATTTCTACGCGTTTTCGGTTTCCGAAGACGGCTACTACGCCATCTGGATGCAATATCAGGACCAAATGGACAGCCTGGTCCCGTGGGCGCGGTTGCCTGAGAACGTGCTGCAGCCCGGTCGTTGGGTCGAAGTGGCTGCGGCCTGTTTGGAGGATGAAGTGGCCTTGTCGATAAACGGGACCGTGGTGGCCACCGCGCCCGCGACGAGGTTGAAGCAAGGTTATGCGGGGTTCGTCGTCGGCACCTTTGACCGGCCGGGCTTTCGGGTCGCGGTGGACGATTTTGAGGTACTGGAAATCGAGACGCCGGGGCCGTGAGCCGCGCTGTGTGCCCAGACGTCAGGAGGACTTCCCCATGCTCACCGAAGACGAACGTCGTTTGCTGTTCGTTCAGGCATTGCAGGCCCGGGAACGGGCCTATGCCCCGTATTCGGGCTATCGGGTAGGCGCGGCTTTGCTGACCGAAACGGGTCAGGTGTTCACCGGCGCGAACGTGGAGAACGCGGTCTACCCTCTGGGCCTGTGCGCGGAACGGGTAGCCCTGTTCAAGGCCGTGAGCGAAGGGCAGCGGCGGTTTCGGGCGTTGGTGGTGGTCACCGAGAATGGCGGGATGCCCTGCGGTGCCTGCCGGCAGGCCCTGTGGGAGTTCGCGCCCGACCTCTGGATTTGGGTTCTCGACGTTTCCGGCCAGGTGCACTGGCAGGGGGCTTTGCGCGACCTGCTTCCCCATGCCTTTGGCGTCCAAGACCTGCCTGCAGACGAAGGGGGGTAAAATAGGCCTGCCCTGAATCCGGTGTTTCCGAGGGGCAACGTCCATACAACAGGAGGCGGTGATGACCTCAAGCCCGCCCCGGCTTGTGGTGCGCGCGCTTACGGCCTTCCTCCCCGCGCGGGATGTTTTGGCCCTACTTGATTCGATGCGGCAGGCCCATGGGGTGCTGGTCCGCTTGCAGTCGGCTCTGGAAGACGCGGGGTTTATGGTGCAGACGCGGCGGGCCAGTACCGTGGCTTTTCCCCTGTGGGAAACCCAGGGCAGACCCGTGGCCGTGGTGGTCCGGGCCTTGCAGGAAGCAGCCCCGGAGACGCTCCTGAACCTGGGCCAGGTGGATGTGGTTCGGGATGGCGAAGGCGTTTTGGAAAGCGTGCCCCAACTGTTGGCTTCGTTCCCGGTGTATGCCTCGGTGCAGGTGCTTCCCTTTGGGGAAAAGGTGGTTCTGGGCCGCCGCGTGTGGGCAGCGGCTCGCCTGATTCACCGGCTGGCGCGGGTTGGCTTGCAAGGGGAGGCCAATACCCGGTTCGCGGCCGCGGTGGGCGTTCCGCCGTATGTCCCCTTTTTCCCGGCCTCCTATGCGCCCCCTGGGGAAACCGTGTGGCGCTGGGCCGTTGCCCTGGAAACTGGGGGGTTGCTTTACTGGGCCTTCCAGCAGGCAGGACGGCCCCAAGAGGCCGAGGCCTTGTTGCTGTCGGCCCTGGAGGAACAGATTGACAGGATGACCCAGGTGTTGCAGGCCGCGGCCGGGGAGGATTGGGCGCGCTTTCGGGGGTACGACCTTTCCTGGGCGCCTTTCCCGGAAGACGACCGTTCTGTGGCCCGCGCGTTGCAGGCCTGGGGCCTGCGGATTGGCTGGCACGGCACCGTGGCCCTGGCCGGCTGGCTGACCCGGTTGCTGCATCGGGTGCGGGTTCCGGCCCGCACGGGGTACTTTGGCCTGATGCTCCCGGTGCTGGAAGACCCCGGCCTGGCCGATGCCCTGGCCGAAGGGACCCTGGACACCCGAACGCTGCTTATGGCCAGCGCGGTGTGCGCGGTGGGGCTGGATACGGTCCCGCTGCCCGGCTCGGTGACCGAAGGGCAACTGGCCGCGGTGTTGTGGGATGTGGCTGTGCTGGCCGCCCGGCTGGGGAAGCCTTTGACCGCGCGGCTGGTGCCCATCCCTGGTTGCCGGGCTGGGGGGCATGTGCCCTGGAAGAAGCCGTTCTTCATTACTTCGGTGATTCCCGAACTGCCGGCCCGCGCGGTTCCACCGTTGGGTGAAGATGCAGTGCTGGACTTGCGCTGACCTTTGCATCATGGGAGGAAAGTATGTTCGACCGTGAGGTCCTGGACGCTTTGCAGCGGCTTCTCGATGCCGGGGGGAAGTTGCAGCCGAACTCGGGGCCGTGTTTTGTGTGCGGTCTGGAGAACCGCTTTGGCTTGCGGATGCGGTTCGTGCAGGTGGCGCCGGACCGGGCGGTGACGTATGTGAAAGTCCCCCGGCGGTTTCAGGGGTACCCTGGCATCGTGCATGGGGGGATAACGGCTTCGATTCTGGACGAAACCGCGGGCCGGGCCATGATGGGCGTTGACCCGGACCGCACCCGGCTGGCGTATACGGCCCGGCTTACGTTGCGCTACCGGCAGCAGGTGCCAGTGGAGCAGTTGCTCCGGGCCGAAGGCTGGGTGGTCAAGGACCGGGGACGGAGCCTTTTGGCCCAGGCCGCGCTGTACCGGGGCGATGAACAGGAGCCGTTGGTCGAGGCGAAGGCCCTGCTCGTCGTGCTTCCCCCACAGGAGTTGGCCCGGCTGGACCGGGAAACCTTGGGGTGGCGGATTTACGACTTGCGCGCGTACCCGGTTGCGCCCGCACCTCAACCCTGTTTGGAGGAAGGATGAGCCGCGTATTCCGCCGTGAGAGTTTGCACAGCCAAAGGCAGCGGCTGCTCAAGCGGGCCGCGTACACGTTGCGCTTGCTTTTGGGCCGGACGCAACGGGATGCCGAAGCCAGGGATATGGTGGCGTATTTGGCCTTGCTTTTGGATGACGTGCACCGTCTGGTGGATACCACGGCGACTTCCTGGGAAAAGAAGGGCTTCTGGCTCAAGGCGGACCGGTTCCGTTTGGATTGGGCCTGGGTGCCTCAGGTGCGGGATATGCTCTACCGGGCGTTGTTGGACGAGGACTGGGATGCCATGGCCCAGGCGCTGGCCCGGCTTTATGCCCATGTAAGCCAGGTCAAACTGCCCAAGACCTTGAAGCCTAAGGAACCCTGGAGGGGTGCGTGGCAGGCCTTGCAGGAGCGGGTCCGTCGGCAGGGCTTACATGCAGGGTAGTTCGCAAGGGTGCTTTTCTGTAGTCGAGCCAAGGAGTGATGCTGGATGGCCTTCGTTGACCGTGAAGCATCGCTGTTGCCCTGGGAGCGCTGGCAGCGTTCCTGGAATTTTGGGCGTTCCTTGTGGCGTCCCGCGTGGGTAGTACGGCCCACGCGCGAGGAGGAGATTGCCGAAATCCTCCAGTGGGCCGCGGCCCGTGGTTGGACCGTGGCCTTGCGGGGTTCGGGCCGAAGTTATGGCGATGCCGCGTTGACCGAAGGGCATATCTTGCTCGACCTTTCCCGCATGAACCGCATCCTGGCCTGGGACCCGGAGCGGGGCCGTTTGACCGTGGAACCTGGGGTGACCGTGGCCCAAATCTGGCGGTATACGCTGGAGGATGGATGGTGGCCCCCAGTGGTGCCCGGCACCATGTATCCGACCGTGGGTGGCATGCTTGCGGTCAACGTTCACGGGAAGAACAACTGGCAGGCGGGTACCCTGGGCGAGCATGTGCGGAGTTTGCGTTTGCTCTTACCCACGGGGGATGTGGTGACCTTGCGCGCCCGCCGGGATGACGAAGCGTTGCACGCGGTCATTGGTGGGTTGGGTGTGTTGGGGGTGATTACGCGGGTGACGTTGCAACTCAAGCGGGTGTATTCGGGGGACGTAGAGGTGCGGGCCTGGGCTGCAGGGAACTTGCGGCAGGTGCTGGAAGACATCGATGCGGCCAAGGACGCGTATGAGTACGTGGTGGCCTGGGTGGACGGTCTGGCTTCCGGGCGGGCCCTGGGCCGTGGGCAGGTTCACGTTGCGCGTCATCTGGAACCGGGGGAGGACCCAGCGCCGGCCCGCACGCTGCGGCCCAGGTGCTGCTCATGGTCGCGGCCGATGGGCGCGATCAGCACCAGCCGCGGTCGCGGCACCACATTGGTGGCATCGAGCCGCCCGCCAAGGCCGGTCTCCAGCAGCACCAGATCCGCCGGCTCGCGCGCGAACAGCCACAGGGCCGCGGCGGTGG
>JALXBY010000018.1 GCA_026991215.1 Anaerolineales bacterium | reverse complement strand
GCTGACCACTGACCACTGTCCACTGTCCACTTCCCCCAGGAGGCGCCTCATGTCCGGCATCACCCTGGTTGGCCTGGGACCCGGTCACCCCAAATTCCTCACCCTGGAGGCCTGGGACCTCCTCAGGAACGCCGACGAAGTCTACGTACGCACCCGGCAGCACCCCACGCTGGAGGCCCTGCCGGCCACGGTCCGGGTCCACAGTTTCGACGCCATCTACGAGCAGGCCGAGACCTTCGAAGAGGTGTACGAAACCATTGTGGAAAAGGTCCTGGAACTGGGCCGCCGGCCCCAGGGCGTGATTTACGCGGTGCCGGGGCACCCCTTCGTGGGTGAAATCACGGGCCGGCTGCTGCGGGAACGGGCCGAAGCCCAGGGCCTGCCCCTGCGGGTTGTGGAAGGCATGAGTTTCCTGGAACCTGTGTTCCGGGCCTTGGGCCGCGACCCCCTGCCCCACACCGCGGTGGTGGACGCCCTGGAACTGGCCCGGCGCCATGTGCCGCCCTTCCCCCCCAACGTGCCCGCGGTGGTGGCCCAGATGTACGCCCGCCATGTGGCCTCCAACGTCAAACTCACCCTGATGTACCACTACCCGGATACCCACCCCGTCTATCTGGTGCACCGGGCCGGCCTGCCCGAAGAAACCGTGCGCCAGGTGCCCCTCTACGAACTGGACCGGGACCCGGACATCGGCCTGCTGACCACCCTCTACGTGCCGCCCCTGGACTACGAAAGCGCGTTCGAGTCCTTCCAGGAAGTGGTGGCCCGGCTCCGGGCCCCCGATGGCTGCCCCTGGGACCGAAAACAGACCCACAAATCCCTGCGGCCCTACCTGCTGGAAGAAACCTACGAAGTGTTGGACGCGCTGGACCGCGACGACCCCCAGGCCCTTATGGAAGAGTTGGGGGACCTGCTGCTTCAGATTCTGATGCACACCCAAATCGCCACCGAGGAAGGCGAGTTCACCATGCCCGACGTGCTCCAGCACATCCACCGCAAGATGGTCCGCCGGCACCCCCACGTGTTCGGCGACGTGCAGGTGCGGGATGCCGACGAAGTGCTGCGCAACTGGGAGCAAATCAAAAAGCAAGAGGAAAAGGCCCAGGGCAGGGCCCGCAAGAGCATCCTGGAAGGTGTGGGCAAGGCCCTGCCCGCGCTGGCCAAGGCCCAGGCCGTACAGCGCAAAGTGGCCGACGTGGGCTTCGACTGGCCGGATATCGAAGGCGTGTGGGCAAAGGTCGAAGAGGAACTGCAGGAACTCCGGGCCGCCGCGACGCCCGAAGCCCGTATGCGCGAAATTGGCGATGCCCTGTTCGCCCTGGTCAACCTGGCCCGATGGTACAATGTGGACGCGGAAAGCGCCCTGCGCGAGACCGTGGCCCGTTTCGTCCGCCGTTTCCAGGAAGTGGAACGCCGCCTGCACCAACAAGGCCGGGGCCTGAACGAAGCCACGCTGGAGGAGATGGATGCCCTTTGGGAAGCGGTCAAACAGGAGGAAGAAGACGGTGGCTGAAGCCCGCCGCATACTGGTGATCGTGGCGGTTTTCCTGGCCCTGGGGGCCTGGACCCTGGCCCTTTCCCCCACGCCTGCCCTGGCCGATGAAGCCCCAGCCCCTGAAGAAGCCAGGGAAGGCAACCAGGGGCCGCTGCTTTGCCCGCCTATGGCGGCCGGCGGTCCGGGCACGTGCGTGGCCTACGGCCCCTCCGCGGTGTTGCAGGACTGGTACCGCCAGCAATGGCAGCCCGACGTGGACCTCTTCCCTGGCGTGCGCCTGACCGACGCCTGGTTCCAGTTGCCCAAACGCCTGTATTACGCCTGGGTCAAGGCGGAAAAGGCCGTGCTCTTCCGCAACCCCGCGGACCCCGATAGCAGCCCTCGGCGGACCATCCCCCACGGCTTCCTGTACGTCTCCTACGAATACAGCCGGCGCTTTGGCTCCAAGAACTGGCTCTACGTGGGCGATGGCTTCTGGATTCAAGAGTCCGACGTAATGCGGGTGCGGCCTTCTACCTTCCGGGGCTTCCTCTTCATCGAACCCCCCGAACGGCCCTTTGGCTGGGTCCGTTACACCACGGTCATGCCCCGGACCGGACCGGGCTGGCAGTACCCCCGCGCCGGGACGGTGCTGAAGCGGTACCAAAAGGTCGAGGTGTGGGACAGGGCCAAGGGCGGTCGCTGGATGTGGTACAAGGTGGGGCCGGACCAGTGGGTTCCCGAATACACCGTGGCCCTGGTCTTCCCCCGCACGTCACCGCCGCCCGGCGTGCCTTCCCACCGCTGGATCGAGGTCAACGTCTACGAGCAGACCCTGGCCGTTTACGAAAACAACCGCCTGCGCTACGCGACCATGATTGCCACCGGCACCGGCAACTTCTACACCCGTGTTGGCGTTTTCCAGATTTACGAAAAACTCCCCCTGGAGACCATGCAAGGCTCCTTCCTGGCCGACCGCTCCGACTTCTACTACTTGCAAGACGTGCCCTGGACCATGTACTATGATGGTGCCCGCGCCCTGCACGGCACCTACTGGCACGACAACTTCGGGTTCCCTCAATCGCGGGGCTGCGTGAACCTGTCCATCGTCGATGCCTATTGGGTGTTCCAGTGGGCCAAAGAGGGGGATTGGGTGTACGTCTGGGACCCCTCCGGACGGACCCCTTCCCGGTAAAGCGGATGGCCCAGGGGCGGGCGCCATCCCCCTTCAGGAGGACCTTCAATGATGGAATCCGCGCTGGTGCGGAAGATGCAGAAAGCCCGCCAATACGCCGAGGAAAAAACCGACCGGGTCAAATTCCTGCGCTTTGAGGTGGAATTTCAGGGCAACAACGGACTGCACTACGTGCGCTACGAGGCCGGCCAGTGGCTGTGCGACTGCCGCTTCTTCCAACAGCACGGCCGCTGCAGCCACACCATGGCCATGGAAATCATCCTGGACGGGATGCTGTAAGCCCTTGCAGGCCCCCTGGCAGCCAGGGGGCCGTTTGCGTTTACCGAAGGGCTGGTTCAGGCATCAGCATGGAAAGGGCCTGGGGCCGCACCTGAACGTGCACCCGCCGCGCCGGCGGCAGGGGGTCGCCATCCGCGTGCAGGGGCCAGGGGCCGGGCGCTTTCCACACCCCCTGGGTGAACGAAACCCCGGGAAAAGGCCACCGTAGGGGCCAGCCAAGCATGCGGGGGAAAGCCCGCAGCACCTGGCCCACCAACCGCGCCGGCCCGGAACCGACAAGGGGCCAGGCCTCCAGCCGACCATCCCCCGCCGCGCCCTGGGGGAAGCGCAGCACCCCACCGGCATACCAGGGCAGGGACGCGAACACCACCATCCACACCGGCGCTACTAAGGGGAGCGACGGCCGTCCCCGGATGGGTTGAGGCTTCCATCGTCCCAGGCTGCCCAGCACGTTGCCGATGAAGCGGAACCACGTCCACGCGATGGCCCGGCCGCCGTGCCGGGGCCGGTTCCGTTCGATGCGGTGCACCAGCGCGGCGTCCAGGCCCCAGCCCACCCAGAGCACGGCCCAATGGCGGTTGACCCGGAGCATATCCCAGGGCCGGGGTCTGGCCTGCATCAGCCGCCGGGCCGCGCGGCGCAGCGTCTGCATCCGGTTCCACGGTCCGGGGATGGGCAGGCCCAGGTAGCGGGCCAGCACGTTGCCCGTACCGTTGGGCAGCAGACCCAGGGGCACCGGGCTGTGCAACAACCCCCGCGCCGCCCAGCGCAGGGAGCCATCCCCGGCCAGCACCAGGACCGCGTCTACCCGCGCCCGGACCGCGAGCCGGGCCAGCCAAGTCATGGCCTGGGGGGAGGGTGTGGTCACGGGCCAGACCCGCCAGCCCCCTTCCCGGAACACTGGCACCAGGCCCTGGGCCAACTGGGGTCCATCCCCCCGCCCCGACCGGGGATTGACGAGGAGCAAGGCCCGTTTCATGGCTTGGGGTGTTTTTGAGAAGGTGCGAAGCACCTTTGCGTTGCCCATGCATTGTACAGACTCCCAGCCGATATCAATACCCGCTGACCGCAGCCTGCCGCCTGCTGACCGCCGACCACCGACTGCCGACCGCAGACCGCCGACCGCCGCCTCCTTATCCCCGGCTCTCCCTGGTCAATTCCACGACTTTTGCGTATACTTGGCCTGACCTTCCTCGCCAAGGACCCTACAAGGAGGTAAAGGGCGATGGCCGACCTGTTCCAGAAAATCACCCAAGACCTGCAGCAGCAGATTGAAGCCTTCCAGCCCACCGTCGCGGTGGAAGAAGTGGGTTATGTGCTGGAAGCCGGCGACGGCATTGCCTGGGCTTCGGGCCTGGCCAACGTCCGTTCTCAGGAACTGGTGCAGTTCGAGAACGGCACCATGGGCATCGCCTTCAACCTGGAGACCGACCGGGTGGGCATCATCGTGATGGGCGACATCAAGGGCATCCGGGAGGGGATGCGGGTCTACACCACCGGCCGCATCGCCTCCGTGCCCGTGGGCGATGGGCTGATTGGCCGGGTCATCAACCCCCTGGGCCAGCCCCTGGACGGCAAAGGCCCCATCCCGGTTGAGAAGTACCGCCCTGTGGAACGCATTGCGCCCCGCGTCATGGCCCGGAAGGACGTGGACACCCCCGTGCACACGGGCATCAAGGCCATCGATGCCATGATTCCCATCGGCCGGGGCCAGCGGGAACTCATCATCGGCGACCGGCAGACGGGCAAAACGGCCATCGCGCTGGACGCCATCATCAGCCAGCGCATGAGCCGGGACATGATTTGTATCTACGTGGCCATCGGCCAGAAAAAGGCCCTGGTCAACCGCATCATCCACGACCTGGAACGCTTCGGCGCCATGGACTACACCATCGTGGTTGTGGCCTCCGCGGAGGACCCGGCCGCGCTCCAGTACCTGGCGCCTTACGCGGGGTGTGCCATCGGCGAGGAGTTCATGGAGCAGGGCAAGGACGTGCTCATCATCTACGACGACCTTTCCAAGCACGCGTGGGCCTACCGTGAGATTTCCCTGCTCATGCGCCGGCCGCCGGGCCGCGAGGCCTACCCCGGCGACGTGTTCTACCTCCATTCCCGCCTGCTGGAACGGGCCGCGCGGCTGGCCGATAAGTACGTCATCGTGCCCAAGGACTTCGAAAGCGAGGACGGCTTGGCCGCGGAGGACGACCGGGTGGAAGGTACGCCCGTGTTCGACGGCCCCATCGCCAGGCACGACGCGGAGCAGTACCTGGAGGGCATGGAGAACAAGGACGCGTACAAGATTCTCAAAGTGCGGGGAAGCGGCGGCTCCCTGACCGCGCTCCCCATCATCGAAACCCTCCTGGGCGACGTGTCCGCGTACATCCCCACCAACGTGATTTCCATCACCGACGGCCAGATTTACCTGGAAACCGGGTTGTTCAACGCGGGCATCCGGCCGGCCATCAACGTGGGTATTTCCGTCTCCCGCGTGGGCGGCGACGCGCAGACGAAAATCATGAAGAAGGTGGCCGGGCGCCTGCGCCTGGACATGGCCGCGTTCCGGGAGCTGGCCGCGTTTGCCCAATTCGCCTCGGAACTGGACCCCGCGACCCAGGCCAAACTCAACCGGGGCCTGCGCCTGCAGGAACTGCTCAAGCAGCCCCGCTACGCGCCCATGCCCCTGGCCCATGAGGTCATCGCCATCTACGGCGGGACCCGGGGCTACCTGGATTCCGTGCCCGTGGAACGGGTTTCGGAATGGGAACGCGCGCTCATCCGCTTCGTGGAAGACCACTACCCGGACCTCATCGAAGCCATCGAAACCGTCAAGGACCTGACGCCCGAAATCGAAGCCCGCATGAACGAGGCCCTCAAGGAGTTCATGAGTACGTGGAAGTAGCGGTTAGTGGATAGCCGTTGGCAGATAGCGGTTAGCAGTTAGCAGTTAGCAGTTAGCAGTTAGCCAACAACTGTCGGCTACCGGCTGACGGCTACCGGCCACTGACCACTCACCACTGTCCACTGGTGGCGCCATGTCGCTGATGCTTCTGGACGCCCGCACGAAACAGCCGGTTCAGCGCGAGTACCTGGTCCATCTGCCAGGCTGGGATGAGGCGCGCTACCTGGCCGAAGCGCCAGAGAACGCGTTCTGGGAGTATGTACGCGGGGAGGTCATCGTGCACTCGCCCGTGTACGCCGAGCACCAGCGGCTGGTCTTCTTCCTGGCCCGTCTTCTGGCCGGGTTCATGGAACATCGTGGGCTGGGCGGTGAGGTGCTGCTTGGCCCTGCGGGGCTGCGGCTGGGGCCGGAGGTCATCCGGGAACCGGACATCTTCGTGCTGGCCCCGGAGGATGCGGGCAAGGCCCGGGGTTTTCCGGTGGAAGCCCGGCCGCTTTTGGTGGTGGAAGTGGTCAGCCCCTCCACCCGCCGGCTGGACCTGGAGGTCAAGCCCCAGGAATACGCCCAGGCCGGCGTGCCGGAGTACTGGGTCGTGGACCGGGAACGGCGGGTGTTCCACCAGCATCTTTTGGAAGGCCACACCTACCGGGTGGAACGCCATCGGGAGGGCCGGGTGCAAGCCCACGCCCTTCCTGGCTTCTGGCTTCAGGTAGCATGGCTCTGGCAGGCCCCCCTGCCCCCGGAAACCTACCTGCTGCCCCGCATCCTCACCACCGACCACTGACCACTGACCACTCACCACTGACCACTGGTGCCGCCATGTCGCTGATGCTTCTGGATGCCCGCACGAAACAGCCGGTTCAGCGCGAGTACCTGGTCCATCTGCCAGGCTGGGACGAGGCGCGCTACCTGGCCGAGGCCCCGGAGAACGCGTTCTGGGAGTTCGTGCGCGGGGAGGTCATCGTGCACTCGCCCGTGTACGCCGAGCATCAAGAGGTAGTCTTGTTTTTGACCGGCCTGCTGCGGGGCTTCTGCCAGCACACCGGGCAGTGCGGCCCCGTGTTGACAGGCCCTGCGGGGCTGCGGCTGGGGCCGGAGGTGATTCGGGAACCGGACATCTTCGTGCTGGCCCCGGAGGATGCGGGCAAGGTCCGGGGCTTCCCGGTGGAAGCCCGGCCACTTTTGGTGGTGGAAGTGGTCAGCCCCTCCACCCGCCGGCTGGACCTGGAGGTCAAGCCCCAGGAATACGCCCAGGCCGGCGTGCCGGAGTACTGGGTCGTGGACCGGGAACGGCGGGTGTTCCACCAGCATCTTCTGGAAGGCCACACCTACCGGGTGGAACGCCATCGGGAGGGCCGGGTGCAAGCCCGCGCCCTTCCCGGCTTCTGGCTGCAGGTAGCATGGCTCTGGCAGGACCCGCTTCCCCCGGAAACCCGCTTGCTGCCCCGCATCCTCGCCCCCGACCGCTGACGGCTAACGGCCAACGGCGGACGGCTAACGGCCAATAACCATCGGCTAACGGCTGACGGCCAACGACCAACGACTAACGACCAACGACCACTCACCACTCACGCCCGAGGTATGCCTATGGCCGCGACCGCACGTGAAGTCAAAAAGCGCATCCAGAGCGTGAAGAACATCGCCCAAATCACCCGCGCGCTGCAGGCCGTGAGCGCGAGCAAGGTTCAGCGCGCGGTGCAGATGGTGGAAGCCACCCAGCCCTATGCCTCCCACGCGTGGCAGGTGCTCACCCACCTGACCCAGGACCCCTTGCGGGGGCAATTGCACCCCCTCCTGGCCCCACGGGAGACGGTGCGCACCCGGGGCGTCGTGCTGATTACCGCGGACCGGGGCCTGGCCGGGCCATACAACACCGAAATCCTGACCAAGACCATGCGCTACTTCTCGGACCAGGGTCCGGCCATTCGCTGGATTACGGTGGGACGGAAAGGCCGGGACTTCCTGGCCCGCCGCGGCCGCGACCTGATGGCCGACTTCAGCGGCCTGCCCGACCCGCCTTCCTTTGGGGACATCACCCCCATTGGCCGCCTGGTCGTGGACGAATTCCTCCAGGGGAATCTGGACGAAGTCTACCTGGCGTACATGCACTTCGTCAGTTTCCTCAAGCAGGAAGTGCGCATCCTGCGGCTGCTGCCTTTCGAAGTGGCCACCGAAGAAGAACTGGTCAAACCGGAGTACGTGGCCGCGGAACGCCGTCCCATGGCCTACATCTATGAGCCAGACCCCCAGGCCCTTCTGGATGAAATCGTGCCCCGGTTCGTGCAGTTGCAGATTTACCAGGCCCTGCTGGAAGCCCGGGCCAGCGAGCACGCCGCGCGCATGGTGGCCATGAAGCGGGCCACGGACAACGCCACCGAACTTGCGGCCCTGCTCCAACTGGAGTACAACAAGGCCCGGCAGCAGGGCATCACGCGCGAACTGATGGACATCGTGGGCGGCGCGGAAGCCCTGCGCAAATCCGAGGAGGGAGGCTGAGGGGTGCCCCCTACCCCGCCTCTCACCCTGGAGGATATCCGCCATCGGTTACGGGCTTTAATGCATCTTCAATGACAATCTCCCCCACAGGAGGAACCCATGCCCAAGAAAGTCCAAGGTCGCATCCTGCAGATTCTGGGCGGTGTGGTGGACGTCCACTTCGAGGACTACCTGCCCGAAATTTACGAGGCCATTGAGGTCTTCAACGATGCCACGGGCGAGCGCCTCATCCTGGAGGTGCAGAAGCACATGGGTGAAGGCGTGGTGCGCACCGTGGCCATGGGTCCCACCGACGGCCTCAAGCGCGGGATGCCTGCCTACGCCCTGGGCGAACCCATCTCGGTACCGGTCGGCCCGGAAATCCTGGGCCGGGTGTTCAACGTGTTGGGGGACCCCATTGACGGTGGCCCGCCGCCCCAGACCAAGGAACGCCGGCCCATCCATCGCCGCGCGCCCACCTTCGAGGAGCAATCCGTCAAGGTGGAAATCCTGGAAACGGGCATCAAGGCCATCGACCTGATTGCCCCCTTCACCAAGGGCGGCAAAACCGGCATCTTCGGCGGCGCGGGCGTGGGC
>JALXBY010000017.1 GCA_026991215.1 Anaerolineales bacterium | reverse complement strand
GTTGGCCACGGCCTTCAGCCTGGGCGCGGGCTTCGTGGGCGGTGTGTTCGCACCTTCCTTAGCCCTGGGCGCGGCCCTGGGTGGCCTTTACGGGCTTTGGATGCGGGACCTGTTCCCCATGCTGGACATCCAACCTTCGGCCTTCGCTCTGGTGGGCATGGCCGCGGTGCTGGCCGGTGCGGTGCGCGCGCCCATCACGGCCATCATGCTGCTCTTCGAAATGACCAACGACTACCACATCATCCTGCCCCTGATGGCTGCGGTCATCGTGAGCATCTTCATTGCCGAGGCCGTGGAGCCAGAGTCCGTGTACACCAAGCCCCTGGCCAAAGAGGGCCTGCACTTAGGCATGCAGCGGGGCGTCGAATTCCTGGAAACCCTCAAGGTGCGGGACATCATGCGGCCCGCGCCGGACGTGCTGCACCCCAGCACCCCCTTAGAGGAAGCCGCCCATCGGATGGAGGCGGTGCATGCCCATGGCTTGCCCGTGGTGGATACATCCGGCCGGCTGTTTGGCATCCTGAGCCTGAGCGACATCGAACGCGCGGTGGCCCAGAACCCGGAGAACCTCTCCCATCCGACGCGCGAGTTCTGCACCCGGCAGGTGGTCACCGTGTATCCTGACGAATCCGTGGCCCAGGCCCTGCGCAAGATGATCCGCCGGGATATTGGCCGCCTCCCGGTGGTGGACCCCGAAGACCCTACCCGCATCCTGGGCTGGCTCAGCCGGGCCGACATCCTCCGGGCCTACGAACTCAGCCTGCTGCAACAGGCCCTGGAGCAACAGCAGGCCGAACACGTCCAGTTGGAAGACGCGACGGGCACGTATGTGCTGGAAGTCGCCCTGCCGGCCGATTCCGACCTGGTGGGCAAGAAGGTGGCGGAAATCCCCTGGCCTGAGACCATGCTCCTGGCCAGCATCCGCCGCGGGGCGGAACGGTTCATCCCCCATGGGGATACCGTCCTGTGCGCCGGAGACCACCTCAACCTGGTCACCCTGCCCGAACACCTGGAGGAAGCCAAAGCCTTCCTGGCCCAACACGGCGTGCGGCTGCAAGAACCCGCTTGATGCCCACGAACCGCTGCCTGCCGACCGCCGACCGCAAACAGCCGCCTGCCGACCGCTGACCGCAGACCGCTGACTGCAGTCTGCAGTCTGCCCACTGCCGACCGCTCACCCCAGTCAACCGTCGGCGGGCGGTGGGTTCTCCGGTTCCCCCAGGTGGAAGGGGGTTCCCGGCTCCACCAGGACCTCCCGGTCCCGCCGGCCGGGTTTGGCCGGGCCGACGATGCCCAGCCGTTCCAGTTGGTCCATGATGCGGGCCGCGCGCGGGTAGCCAATCCGCAACCGGCGTTGCAACAGGGACGTATTGGCCCGCTGCGTCTCCACCACGATGCGGGCCGCTTCCTCCAGCAGCGGGTCCCAAGGGGGGGCCTGGTCTTCCTCGCCCTCGGTCAGGGCCTCCCACGCGGCCCGGCGGGTCGGCTCGCCGGCCTGGGCCTTCCAGAAGTCCACCACCCGCCGGATTTCCTCTTCGTCCACATACGGTCCCTGCACCCGGATGGGCGCGGGCGCGTCCGGGGGCAGGAAGAGCATATCCCCCCGGCCCAGCAGGGCTTCCGCGCCCGGCTGATCCAGGATGACGCGGCTATCTACAGCCGCGGCCACCTGGAAGGCAATCCGGGCCGGGAAGTTGGCTTTGATCAAACCTGTGATGACGTCCACCGAAGGCCGCTGGGTAGCCACCACGAGATGGATGCCCGTAGCCCGGGCCAGTTGCGCCAGCCGTACCAGCGCGGCTTCCACCTGTTCGGCCGCGTGCATCATCAGGTCCGCGAGTTCGTCGATGACCACCACGATGTAGGGCATCTCCCGGTCGGGGTACTTCTGGTGGAAGGATTCGATATCCCGCACCCGGCGTTGTTCGAACAGCCGGTAACGGCGCTGCATCTCGGCCACCAGCCACTGCAGCACCGCGAGGATGCGCTTGGGTTCCACCTCCACCGGGCCTAACAGGTGGGGCAGGTCCTGGAAACGGTTCATCTCCACCCGCTTGGGGTCGATGAGGACCAGCCGCAGGCGCTTTGGCGGCAGGTTCATGACCAGGGTCAGGGTCAGGGCCTGGAGGAAGATGGACTTGCCCGACCCCGTAGCCCCCGCGACCAGCAGATGGGGCATGGCCGCGAGGTCGGCCACCACGGGTTCGCCGGCGGTATCCCGGCCCAGGGCCAGGGCCAGGGGGCGGTTGAGCCGGCGGAAGGCCGGGCTTTCCAACAGGGGACGCAGGCGCACCACCCGCATCCGGGGGTTGGGCACTTCCACGCCCACGTAGGGGCGGCCCGGCACCGGCGCCTGGATGCGCAACCGCTTCACGGCCAGGGCCAGGGCCAGGTCCCGGCGCAGGCTGAGGATTTGGGCCACCCGCACTTTCTGGCGCTTTGGACCTTCGGGTGTGGGTTTTTCGATGTACCCCGGTTCCACCGCGAACTGCACCACCGAAGGGCCGATGCGCACCCCCACCACCCGGGCTGGCACGTCGAACTCGGCCAGGGCTTGCTCCAGCCGGCGGGCCATGGCCTGGATGCCGGCTTCGTCGGCCCGGACCTCGGCTTCCGGGGCCAGCAGGTCCAGGGGCGGCAGGCCTTCGGGCCGGGGTTCGGGCGGGGG
>JALXBY010000016.1 GCA_026991215.1 Anaerolineales bacterium | reverse complement strand
CGAAGTCCCCTATCTGCACGTCCCCGTCTACCGGGGGATGACCCACGACAGCCTGGGGAAGTACCTTTCCGAGAAAATCCGCAAAGCCCCAGGCCCGACCGCGAACATCGTGCGTATCCTCAAGGAAACCAAGACCGACGTGGTGGTGAACCTGCTGCCCGTGGGCAGCGAGATGGCCACCAAGTGGTACGTGGAACAGGTGCTGGACGCGGGCTGTGCCTTCGTCAACGGCATCCCGGTGTTCATCGCCAATCAACCCTACTGGCAGCAGCGTTTCGCCGAGCGGGGCCTGCCCATCATTGGCGACGACGTCAAAAGCCAGGTGGGTGCGACCATCGTGCACCGGCTGCTGGTGTGGCTGTTCCGGCAGCGGGGTGTACGCCTGGAGCGCACCAGCCAGCTCAACGTGGGCGGCAACATGGACTTCTACAACATGCTGGAACGTTCCCGGTTGCAGAGCAAGAAGATTTCCAAGACCCAGGCCGTGACCTCCATGCTGGATTACGAACTGCCGGAAGAAAACGTCTACATCGGCCCTTCGGACTACGTGCCCTGGCTCAAGGACCGGAAGTGGGCCTACATCCGGCTGGAGGGCCGGGCCTTCGGCGACGTGCCCCTGAACATCGAACTCAAACTGGAAGTGTGGGACAGCCCCAACGCCGCGGGCGTGATCATCGATGCCATCCGCCTGGCCAAAATCGCGCTGGACCGGGGTCTGAAGGGCGCGCTGGTGGCGCCCTCGGCTTATCTGATGAAATCCCCGCCGGTGCAAATCCCCGACGATGAAGCCCGGGAACGGGTGGAGGCCTTCATCCGCGGGGAAGACAACGAAACCATGCCGCCTTCCCAATGACCTGCAGGGGTGCGGCCGCGGGCCGCGCCCCGCTGCAAAGCCCGAAGGTCTTCAGCGTATGTCCAGGACACCGATACCCTCGGCCGCGGTGCTTGGCGTCCGGGTGGATGCGCCCACGTGGACCCAGGCCCTGGGCCGGTTGCGGGCCTGGGCCAGCGCCGGGGAAAGCCGCTACGTGTGCCTGGCCAACGTGCATGCGGTCATGGAAGCCCATGACCGGCCGGGTTATCGCGCAATCCTTCAAACCGCGGACCTGGTGCTGCCGGACGGGATGCCCCTGGTCTGGCTGCTGCGGCGGCAGGGGCGGTCTGGACAGCCCCGCTTCCGGGGCGCGGACCTGGTGGAACGGCTCTGCGCGCTGGCCGAGGCCGAAGGCCTGCCGGTGGGGTTCTATGGCGCACAGCCGGAAACCCTGCAGCGCCTGGTGGCCCGGTTGCTGCGCCGCTTCCCCCGGTTGCCCATCGTGTACGTGTACAGTCCGCCCTTCCGCCCGCTGACCCCGGAGGAAGACGCGCACGTGGTGCGGGCTTTGCGGGCTTCGGGCGTGCGGATTCTGTTCGTGGGCCTGGGGTGCCCCAAACAGGAGCAGTGGATGGCCGCGCACCGGGGCCGGGTGCCCGCGGTCATGGTGGGTGTGGGCGCGGCCTTGGACTTCCTGGCTGGAACCAAGCCCCAGGCCCCCCGCTGGATGCAACGCGCGGGCCTGGAGTGGTTGTTTCGGCTGCTGACCGAACCGCGGCGGCTGGGACGTCGGTACCTCAAGCACAACCCCCGCTTCCTGGCCCTGGTGTTGTGGGAGGCATGGCAACGATGGCGGGGCCTGCTTCGGTAAGCCGCGGGGTGCCCTTGCGCGGTGGGCGGTTGTGGGTGGGCCTGGCCCTGGCCGTGGCCGACCTGCTCGCCCTTGCCCTGGCCCTGGTGGCCGGGTTGTGGCTGCGGGAGGCCCTGGGGGCCAAGATCCACTGGGAGGTCTACCGCCCGCTGTGGCCCATGCTCCTCCTCTTCCCTTTGTTCTTCGTGGGTATGGGCGCGTATCCGGCCATCGGCCTGGCCCCCGCGACCGAACTGCGCCGGACCACCTTCGCGGTCTCCCTGGGGTTCCTGGCCTTAGCCGCGGCGTCGTTCCTGCTCAAGGTGCCAGGTGCCCGGTATTCCCGCGGGGCCTTTCTGCTGGCCTGGGCCCTGGCTTTGGTGCTGGTCCCCCTGGCCCGCAGCCTGACGCGGCACCTTCTGGCCCGCCAGCCCTGGTGGGGGGAACCCGTGGTGATTTTGGGCACCGGGGCCACGGCCCGGTCCCTGGCCCGGTTCCTGCTGCATCACCCTGAGTTGGGCCTGCGGCCGGTGGGCTTCCTGCATCCTGATGGGGAAACCGCGCCGACGAACCTGGAAGGCCTCCCGGTCCTGGGCCAGGTGAGCCAGGCACCCCAATGGGCGCGGCGGGGCGTGCGGTACGCGGTGGTCGCCCTGCCCGAATGGCCCTTCTCGCGGGTGAGCGCGCTGCTGGAGACCCATCTCCGGGCGTTCTCCCGGGTGCTTCTGGTCCCCGACCTGCCGGGCACGCCTACCCTGTGGATTGTGCCCAGGGACTTGGGGGGCATCCTGGGGCTGGAAGTCCCCCGTAAATTGTTGGTGCCGCCTTACCCCCAGGTCAAGCGGGGGCTGGACCTGGTGTTGCTCGTGCTTTTGGCGCCGGTGTGGTTGCCGTTGCTGGCGGTTTCGGCTTTGTTGGTGCGGCTTTCCTCGCCGGGGCCTGTGTTCTTCCGGCAGCAGCGGCTGGGCCGGGGCGGTCGGCCCTTTTGGGTCTATAAGTTCCGCACCATGTACGTGGATGCCGAGGCCCGGTTGGAAGACGTCCTCGCCCGGGACCCCGCGCTGCGGGAGGAATACCGCCGTTTCCACAAACTCCGCCGGGACCCGCGGGTGACCCCTGTGGGTCGTTTCCTGCGGCGCTTCAGCCTGGACGAACTCCCTCAGGTCTGGAACGTGTTCCGGGGGGAGATGAGCCTGGTCGGGCCGCGGGCCTACATGCCCCAGGAACGGGAGGCCATGGGCCCCTGGGCCGGCATCATCCTCCAGGTGCCGCCAGGGATGACCGGGTTGTGGCAGGTCAGCGGCCGTAACCTGCTGCCTTTCGAGGACCGGCTGCGTCTGGACGTGTATTATGTTCGTAACTGGTCCCCCTGGCTGGATTTCTATATCCTGGCCAAGACCGTCAAGGTGGTGTTGACAGGGGAAGGGGCGTTTTGAAGAGGTCGGTGGATGTTCGTCGATGGTCGTTCGTCGGTGGTCGTTGGTCGGTGGTCGATGGTCGGTGGTCGATGGTTGGCGGTGGTTGGGGGAAAGTGCGCAAACGTAACCGGTGGAGGGCTGGAACGTCTGATGGTATAGTGGGCACGGCCGATTTTTGCGTTGGGAGGTCGCCTGATGGGTATGGCTTGGTGGATGGTGAACCTGGGGGCCAGTGCCCTGGCGCTGGCTTTTGTACTTTCGCTATATGCCACCTTGGCGCCCCTTTATGGCGTGCGTAAGGGCGATTACCGCTGGGTGGAAAGTGCCCGCCACGCGTTGGGCATCATCGTGGCGTTGCTTTCGCTGTCTTCGGCGGCTTTGATTTACCTCCTGGTCAACCGCCGCTTCGAGGTGGCCTTCGTGCAATCGGTGACGAACACCCTGATGCCCCTCTTCCTGGTGGTGACCGCGTGGTGGGGTGGCCAGGCCGGGTCCTTGTTGTTCTGGTCGTGGCTGATGTCCATGTACGCGGCCGGCGTGGCCTGGCGGGACTGGCGGCGGGACCGGGAGTTCCTCCCCTGGGTTGTGGTGTTCACCTCCATGACCCTGGCCTTCTTCCTCTTCCTCACCACGGTGCTGGAGAACCCCTTCCGCAGGCTGTGGGCCATGCCCGATGGCCAGGTGGTGGAAGCCCTGTTCCCGCCCGCGGGCGCGCAACTCTTCCGGCCCGCGGAGGGTCAGGGGCTGAACCCGTTGCTCCGGCACCCCGGCATGATTGCCCATCCCCCGGCCCTGTACCTGGGCTTCGTGGGTTTCGTGATTCCCTATGCCTTTGCCATGGCCGCGCTCATCACCCGCCGCACCGATGCCCGCTGGATTCGGCTCACCCGCCGTTGGTCCGTGGTCGCCTGGTTCTTCCTGGCCATGGGCCTGATTTTGGGTTCCCGCTGGGCTTATGACGTGCTGGGCTGGGGCGGCTATTGGGGTTGGGACCCGGTGGAAATCGCAGCCTTGCTCCCATGGCTGACCGGCACCGCGTTCATCCACTCGGTGATGATTCAGGAACGGCGGGACATGCTCAAGCACTGGAACGTGCTGCTCATCATCTTCACCTACAGCCTGGTCGTCTTCGGGACCTTCCTGACCCGTACCGGGGTGCTTTCTTCGGTCCATGCCTTCGCCCAGAGTTCCATTGGCCCCGCGTTCTTCATCTACATCGTTGCGACCTTCCTGCTTTCCACCGGGTTGCTCCTCTGGCGCTGGCAGGACCTGCGCAGCGTGCGCCCCATCCGCTCCCTGCTTTCCCGGGAAGCCATGTTCCTCTACGTCAACCTCATCTTCCTGATGATTACCGCGGTGTCCCTGTGGGGGTTGATTTATCCCTTGCTTTCGGAGCTCTTCATTGGGGAAAAGGTCACCCTGGGCCCGCCGTATTATGAGCGGGTCAACGGGCCGCTTTTTGCGGCGATGGTGCTCCTTATGGGCGTGGGTCCGTTGACCGTGTGGGGCCGTACCCGATGGGAGAAACTCCGCAAGGCCATGTTCTGGCCTGGGGTCGTCGCCGTGGTGGGCGTGGCCATCCTTTTCCTGCGGGGGATGCGCAACCCAGGCGCGCTGTTGGGGTTTGCCCTGGTCTTCTTTACCGGTGCAGTGACGGTGTTGGAATTCGTGCGGGACACGCGCGCCCGCCGCATGGCCACCAAGGAGCCGTGGCTTGTCGCCTTCCTCCGGTTGCTCAGCCGCAACCCCCGGCGGTATGGCGGGTATATCGTGCACCTTGGCGTGCTGTTCATGGCCCTGGGCATCATCGGCATCGAGTTCTTCCAGTTCGAGACGCAGCGGACCCTGGCCGCAGGGCAGCGGCTGCGGATTCGGGAGTTCGAGGTGGAGTACGTGGGTTTGCAGGTCTTCCAGACCAATGACGGCCGCGAGGTGGCCCGGGCCATCCTTAAGGTCTACAAGGATGGCAAGCCCGTAGGCGAAATTTACCCCCGCCAGGATTTCTACATCCTGGAGCGGCAGCCCATGACCATTCCGGGGGTGTACAGCACCTGGGAAAAGGACCTGTATGCCCTTCTGGTGGGCTGGCGGCCGATTTCTTCCGAAGGCGCTACCTTCAAGTTCTATTACAACCCGCTGATTCGCTGGCTGTGGTTCGGGGCCTGGGTGCTGACCTTCGGCACCTTCATCGCGCTGTGGCCGATGCCTGAACTGCGGGCCGTGACCCGTTTCCTGGTGCGGGAGGACAAGGCCAAAGCCCCGGCCACGGCCGGATGAGGCGCGTATGCCGGCCCTTCGGGTACAGCGGCTTCGGGAAGAAGCGCAACAACTCCTGGAACACTGGACCCGGTCGCCCCAGGCCTTCTTGCGGGAACTGGAAGCCCGCTGGCGGGCCTGGGGCGTTGTCGCGGGTCCGGGGAAGGGTGTCGTCGGCCCGCCCACGGCCCGCTGGCGCTTCTACCGGGTGCCTCCTGTGGCCCTGCACGTTCTGTTGCAGACCTGGCGGAACCTTGCCCCGCGCGAAAGGCTGCGGGCCATGGCCGAAGCCCTCTGGCAGCATCCTGTGGTGGAGTCCCGCTTGCTGGCCGTGCGGATATGGGCCGGCAGCCCCCGGGAGGAGGACCTGCCCCGGTATTTCCGCGGCCTGACGGAAAGCCGCTCGGTGGCCCCGGTTCGGGAGGCCCTGCTGCGGGAGTGGGGGCCGGTGCTGGTTCGGTCCTTTCCCCAGGCGTATCTGGCGGCCTGGCAGCGCCATATGGTAGAAGCGGATTCGGTTGACCGCCAGGCCGCGGTGCTGCTGGCCGTGCTGCCCGCGGTGGCGGACCTGCGGATGGACGTGTTCCCGCGGATTCGGCCCGTGCTGGAAGCCCACCTGCAGCCACCGGACCCCGCGCTTCTACCCGAATGGCGGGAGGTGCTGGCCGCGCTGTTCCGCCGCTGGCCCGGCGAGGTGCTGCCCTGGATGCGGCATCTGGCCCGTCGCGCCGGCCCCCGGGAATGGCGCTGGCTGCTGGCCCGCCTGCTCCCCCTGGCCGAACCCCGCTGGAAGCCGCGGCTGCGCGCCCTTCTCCGGGAACTGCCCGAAACGCAATGAAAAAGGCGGCCCAAACCGGGCCGCCTTCTTTATGGGCTTGCTCGCCAAGGCTTCGGTTACACCGCGTACCCCGCCTTGCGCAGCGCGTCCTTGACCACCCGCACCACGTCCGGGAACTGGTCCAGGCCCAGGCGCTGAAGGGTCTCCAGGGTGGGGATGCCCTCTTTCGTCCAGCCGCGGCGCTCGTAGACCGCGTCCAGGAGTTTCTCGTACTGTTCCTCCCGGTGCTTGCGCAGGGCCTGGATCTTTTCCTCCACGCTCATCTTGGCCACGTCGTAGCCCAGTTCTTGCAGTTGCTTGTCGTAGCGCTGCCGGCGGGATTCGTATTCCTCCACCGTGACCGGACCCATGGCCCGGTAGGGGATGCGGTCGTGCTCCCGCAGGCCCGAACCCCGGCGGAGGTTGAAGATGCGCTGCAGGTTGTACACCTTCTCGCTCTGCAGGATGAGGTCATCGGGCGTGACCGGGATGCCCGTGACGCCCTCGAAGAGCCAGCAGTAGTTCTCCACGTGCTTGGGCACCTTGTGGGGTTCCTTCTCGTACTTGTTGTCTTCGGGTTCGATGTCGTTCCAGGGCAGTTTGCACAGCCCCTGCAGGCTGAACCAGGTGCGCCACATGGGGAAGTAGTGCAGGGCCTCGGCCTTGTCCTCGAAGGTGGGAATCTGGTTGTTGACCATGTCCATGAAGATGAGCCAGGCCTCGTCGTGCTGTGGACCTTTGTTCGCGATGCCGTACCCGCCCTGCTGGGCCAGGGATTCCTTGGTGACGTAGAAGGAGAACTCCATGCCCTTGGTTTCCATGCCGATGTCGTTCATGAAGTCCAGGTCCAGGCCGTAGACCTTGTGGAAGAAGTGCTTCATCCAGCGCACGCCCTGGCCCACGATGACGCCAAAGCCTTCGCCCCGGGCCATCTGGTGCAGGATTTCCAGCACCGCGTCCGCGTTGCCCCAGGAAAGGTCCAGGCCGCCGGTGTGCTCCTGGGTGAGCATGCCCCGCTGGTAGAGTTCCATGACAAAGGACATGGACGCGCCAAAGGAGATGGTATCGATGCCGTAGGTATCGCAGTAGAAGTTGATTTCCAGCACGGCCATGGGGTCGAAGATGCCCAGGTTCGCGCCCAGGCCGGCCGCGTTCTCGTATTCCGGCCCATCCACCAGGACCCGCTTGCCCTTGAAGGGGCCGGTGCGCACCAGGAAGTTATCTACGCCATGGGAACAGGAGAGCTGGCACCCGTAGTGGCACCCATCGGGCACGCCCTGGGTGAACAGGGAAATCCAGACCGGTTTGGAGATTTTGACGGCTTCAGGGTGGGAACCGTACTGCCAGTTGTGTACGGGCAGCAGGTCGTAGTCGTTCATGATGCCCACCAGGTAGGGCGTACCCACCTTGCGCATCTGGTTTTGCTTGTCGTCCAGTTCCCAGATTTCGGTGTTGATGCGCTTGCTGGCCCGTTTGATGAGTTCGGGCTTGGCCGGGTTGTTGCTGAAGGTGTTCCAGCCGGACTTGCGCACCACGATGGCCCGGATGCGCTTGTCCACGAAGACCGTGCCCGTGCCGCCCCGCGCGGCCTGCTTGTAGCGCACCTTCTTGCGCTTGGGGTCGTACCAGGAGAAGTTGAGGATGCCGTAGCGGGAGTACTTGGCCGCGGGGCCGGGGACCACCACGGAGATGTTTCGCTTGTCGTTCTCGTTCTTGGCGTACATTTCGGTCAGGATTTCGGCCATAAGGTGGGCATAGGGGGCCTCCAGCCAGGCCTTTTCGACCACCACCCGGCCTTCGTCGCCGTCGATGTAGATGATGACGTCGTGGTCGGCCTTGCCTGTGATTTCCAGCGCATCGAACCCCGCGCCCTTGAGGTAGGAGGCGAACATGCCGCCCACGTTGCTATCCACAATCAGGCCCGTGAGGGGGGAGATGGTGACCACCGTGGCCTTGCCCGTACCGGCGTAGGAGAGGGTCCCGCAAATCGGCCCGTTGGCGATGATGAGGGGGTTTTCGGGGTCGTCCCATTGGGTATCGTCCCGAACCGTGTTCCACGCCAGCCAGAGGGCGAACCCGCGGCCGCCGGTGAACATCTCCTTCATCAAGGGGGTGACCGGACGCTCTTCGATGGTCATGGTATCCAGGTTGATGTGCAGCGTGCGGTTGGCGTAACCCCGGTCCACGGGGCGGACTTCGTACCGGTATTCCGCAAGCACCCGGTGGCCCGATTTGAGCACATCCACCGGAAGCAGGGTCGTAGTCGTCATGGTCATCGCACATCCCTCCTGGGGGATTTTTGCCAAA
Organism: Anaerolineales bacterium; assembly: GCA_026991215.1. Taxonomy (GTDB): domain Bacteria; phylum Chloroflexota; class Anaerolineae; order Anaerolineales; family DRMV01; genus S139-71. The sequence goes on along the minus strand of JALXBY010000016.1, from coordinate 477 downwards.
GGCGTTCGTACAAATTGTACCCGAAACTACGCAATGGCGGGGTGGCTTGCCCAGGCATCTTCAGGCGTTTTTGAATTCTAACGAAACCAGCAAAAGCCATCGTGTTTTCTCGTAGAGGCACAGAGGTCTCAGAGAAAAGTCCGCCCTTCTCCACAGGTTACTCCATGTTCCCCTTGGCTTTGTGCGTGATATTAGGGCATAAAAAGTGCCTGGCAGGTGTTGACGACCACTGGTTACGCCAGGCGGGGTTTCGGTATGTACTCGACAGCCAGCGCTGTGAGGTGTATACCCGGTCCGAAGCCGTATGGACCCATATTGGCAAACCTCTTTCCCTTGTTCCTTGCGGGCTCGCTCTTCCACTCCCCAGGCCCCACCCGGCGGGCGGTCGTCCACCGCCGTTTCGCCACCTCCCGGGCCAGGGCCAGCCAGGCCAGGAACACCCCCGTGAACAGCGTGCCCACGGCTACGGTTCTGGCC
>JALXBY010000015.1 GCA_026991215.1 Anaerolineales bacterium | reverse complement strand
GTCTTGGTCTCCTTGAGGATACGCACGATGTTCGCGGTCGGGCCTGGGGCTTTGCGGATTTTCTCGGAAAGGTACTTCCCCAGGCTGTCGTGGGTCATCCCCCGGTAGACGGGGACGTGCAGATAGGGGACTTCGGCAAAGCGATAGGTGTTGTTCTGGCCGGCCCAGATGGCCTCGGAAAGGTCCTTGCCCACCTTTTCCGCGTCGATGTCGAAGGCCGCGGTAAACTCGATATCCCGCACGTGGTAGCCCCCCAGGTTGACGTGCATCAGGCCGGGGACGAAGGCGTCGTCGGCCGCGTCGCGGTAGTAGAACACGCCCTGTACCAGCGCGGCTGCGACGTTGCCTACCCCAATAATGGCTACGCGAATCTTGTCGCCCATGCGTGTGCCTCCTTGGTACGATGTGAAACCACGCCCTGGTTATACTCAATCCAAACCAGCGGTACAACCCTGTCGCCAGCGGGAACCCCCAGGAGGAGAAAGGCCCATGACCACGAAACGCCTGCTCAAAGGCGGCACCTTGATTACCGCGTCCGAAACCTTTGAGGCCGACGTGCTCATCGTGGGAGAACGCATCGCGGCCATTGGCCGCGACCTGACCGCACCCGACGCCGAAGTTCTGGACGTTTCCGGCAAGTTCCTCATGCCCGGCGGCATCGACCCGCACACCCACTTCGACCTGCCCATGTTCGGCACCGTCTCATCCGACGACCATTACACCGGCACCAAGGCCGCGGCCTTCGGCGGCACCACCACGGTGCTGGACTTCGTCCCCCTGGACCACCCCACCCTGGAGGCCTCCATCCGGGCCTGGCGGGCCAAGGCCGACCCCAAAGTCGCGGTGGACTACGGCCTGCACATGAACATCACCCGCTGGGACCAGGCCATCTACGAAGAGATGGCCCGTCTGCCCGAATGGGGCATTGCCACTATCAAGGTCTTCATGGCCTACAACGGTCGGCTTCGGCTGCAGGATGGGGAAATCTTCCAGGCCATGCGCCGGGCCAGGGAGTTGGGCTTGCTGACCATGCTCCATGCGGAAAACGGCGACGTCATCGAGGTGCTGGTGGAAGAAGCCCTGGCCCAGGGCCACACCGAACCCGTCTGGCACGCGCGCACCCGGCCGGCCTGGGGCGCGGTGGAGGCCGCCTTGCGGGGCGCAGCCCTGGCTGCCCAAGCCGATGCAGCCCTCTACATCGTTCACATGAACACCGCGGGGGAAGTGGACATGCTCCGTTACGCCCGGGAGCAGGGCCTGCCCGTCATGGGGGAAACGTGTCCCCAGTACCTCTTCTTCACCGAAGAGCACCTGGCCCGGCCCGACGGCGCCAAATGGGTGTGTTCGCCCCCCATGCGTACCGAGGAAGACAACCTGGCCCTCTGGGAAGGCCTGGCCCAGGACGTGATTCAGGTCGTGGGTACGGACCACTGCCCCTTCTTCTTCGACGGCACCCGGCCCATCCTGTATGAAGGCCAGCCCGTGGCCATTCCGGGGAAGGAGTTGGGCAAGGACGACTTCACGAAAATCCCCAACGGCGTCCCCGGCGTGGGCGACCGGCTGCCCATCCTCTGGACCAAGGGCGTGGTGGAGGGCCCCCTGACCCCCAACCAGTTCGTGGCCCTGACCAGCACGAACCCGGCCAAAATCTTCGGCCTTTACCCCAAGAAGGGCGCGCTGGTGCCCGGCGCGGACGCGGACATCGTGGTCTGGGACCCGGACCTCAAGGTCACCTATGGGGTCAGGGTGGCCCAGCACCGGACGGATTACAACCTGTACGAAGGCTGGGAACTGACCGGCTTCCCGGTCAAGGTGTTCCTGCGGGGCCACCTCATCGTGGACGAAGGCCGCTGGCTGGGCCGGCCCGGCCTGGGCCGCTTCCTGCACCGGACGGGGTACGGTGTGGTGTAGGGCGCGGTGGGCGGTCGGCGGTCTGCAGTGGGCAGTCCGCGGTCTGCGGTCCGCCCCCTCACACGAAGGGATTGAACATCTTTTCCCCGCCCACCGTGGTTTCCGGGCCGTGACCGGGGAGCAGGCGGGTTTCCTCAGGCAGGGTGTAGACCTGGGTTCGAATGCTCCGGACCAAGGTCTCGAAGTCGCCGAAGGGCAAGTCGGTGCGGCCGATGCCCATGTAGAAGATGACGTCCCCGCACAGCAGGATGCCGTGCTCCTGGTTGTAGAACATCACGTGACCGGGCGAATGCCCCGGCGCATGGCGGACCTCGAAACGCAGGTCCCCCACGTGCAGTTGCTGGCCGTGTGTGAGCAGCAGGTCCGGTGCCGGGGGCTGGGGGATGTCCAGCCCAAACCAGTCCGCGCCCCCGCGCATCTGCCACAACGGCAGGTCGTCGGGGTGCAGGGCCACGGGCACAGGGGCCTTGAGCGCCTGCTGCACCTCATGCAACCCGGCGAAGTGATCGAAGTGGGCATGGGTCACCCAGATGGCCTCCAGGGTCCAGCCCCGGGACCTGGCTTCCCGCACCAGCCGCTTCCCCTCGCCGCCGGGGTCCACCAAAACGGCCCGTCCCGTGGCCGCGTCGGCCACCAGGTAAGCGTTGGTCTCCAGAGGGCCCACGGTGAAACGCACGATTTCCAGTTTCCCCATGCTCGCCTCCGGGGAACGAAAAGCGGGCATCCCGCCTGGGGGATGCCCGCCTGGGCTATGCCTGGGC
>JALXBY010000014.1:1563-8961 GCA_026991215.1 Anaerolineales bacterium | reverse complement strand
CCCCCACACCGGCCCCGGCCTCTGGCCCGGCCCCCAGCCTGCCGCCCGGCGGCATCGCCGCGGAAATCTGGGATTACCCCTCGGCCAAGGACGTGGAAGGAAAGCCCGGCCCCTACGCGCCCCGGGGCGGCGACGTCTACGACAGCAACCTCTACGAGCGCCCCTTCCGGGAGCGCACCCAGGACACCTTCTTCCCCGACCTGGACATCCAGTACGTGCGCCTGATGCGCCAAGGGGAATGGTACTTCGCCCAAATCCGCCTGGCCGGATTGATGCCCGGTGCCAGCGCGCCCACCGGCCAGTACGGTCTGGAAATCGACGTGGACGTGGATGGCCGGGGCGACTTCCTGATTTGGGTGCAGGGGCCGCTGAGCCAGCAATGGCAACCCCGTGGGGCTTCCGTCTACCAGGACGTACGCAAGGACGTGGAAGGCCCCCAGGTGTGCACCAGCGACGCCCCCCTCCGGGGCGACGGCTACGACAACAAGGTCTTCGAAACCTCGCCCTCGGCCCCCCTCATGTGGGTGCGCTGGGGCCAGGAGACCGTTGGCGGCAAGACGTACCCCGTGGTCTACGTCATCTTCCACAGCCGCCTGGTGCCCGATGACGATGGCAAGTTCCTCTGGCAGGCCTGGGCCGATGGCAAACTCGGTCAACCGGGCCAGATGACTTACCACGATACCTACACCCTGCCCCAGGCCGGCGTGCCCTATCCGGGCGACCCCAACTACCCCATCAAGGACCTGGCCCGGATGGACAGCACCTGCCGGGCCACCTTCGGCTTCCGGGCCACGGGCGCAGAACCCTGCCTGTGCCGTACCGAGGCCACCGCGCTCATCTGCCCCCAGCCCAGCACCCCGCCCCTGCCCACCTGCACGGCAGGACCCGGCCCTTACTGGACCTGTACCGACCCCCAACAGGGGAACCAGACCCTGTACTGCACCTGGGACGCCGAACTGTGCCGCTGGGACTGCCGCCAGGAACAACTCTGCCCCGCGCCCGAAGCCGCGTCCCTGCCCGATTGGTTCCGGGTGCTCCCTGGCGCGTCGGTTGACCCCAACAACATGGTCATCGGCGCGACCACGACCCAACCAACCCCCCTGGATTTCGGCACCTTCTACCGGGTGCAGACCGGGAGCCAGGGACCTTTCACCCCCCTACAACAGAACTGCAAATGGGATGCCCGGCTGTGCCGCTTCGTGTGCCGGGAAGAGGAAAAGCAATGCACCGTCATCCCCGAAGCCCCGTACCCAGGTTGTGAATACCTGGGCAACGAGACCTGGCGCTGTCCCAACGAAATCGGCGCCACCGTCTACCGGTGGGATAAAGCCCTCTGCCGCTGGGACGTCATCCCCTCCGGCGAGCAATGCATCCCTCCGGAGACCCCGCCCATGAACGGCTGCACCCAAACCGAGGACGGCGCCTGGGAGTGCACCCAGGCCGGGGAGATTTCCACCACCTTCACCTGCACCTGGGATACCACCCTCTGCGATTGGAACTGTTCTTCGGTCTGCCAGCCCGACAACACCTGCGTGTTCCAGGAGAACCAGGAAATCTGGGTCTGCCCCGGCCGGGGCAAGTTCGAGAATTGCCGCTGGGACGAAACCCAGTGCCGCTGGCGCTGCTGGGACCCCGTTGGCACCTCGGGCGGTGGGGACGACGAACCGGTGTGCCAGAGCGAAACCTTCTGTTCCCAGGATGGCGACCTGTGGTACTGCGCGGACGGCGGCGTATACAGCACCTGCACCTACGACGGCTGCCAGTGGACGTGCCAGTGAAAGAAGGGGCGACCCACCGCGGGTCGCCCCTTGTGTCCGTCTTCCCTCGGGGTTACTCCTTGGCCCGCCCGACCTGTTGCAGGAACTGCCGCATGAAGTCGGTGAATTCCATGGGCACCACGAACTTGGTGGAAGGCGCAGTGCCAACGGCCTTCAACATCTCAAAGTACTGCAAGGTCAATGCACGCGGGTCCAGGTCCGGAGCCACCTGATTGATGAGCTTGAGGGCCTCCATGAAGCCCTGGGCCTGGAGGATGGCCGCCTCCCGCTGACCCTGGGCCCGCAGGATGGTGGCCTGTTTCTCGCCTTCGGCCCGCAGGATGGCCGCCTGCTTTTCGCCCTCGGCCACGTTGATGGCTGCCTCTTTCTTCCCCAGGGACTCGGTCACCAGGGCCCGGCGGTTGCGCTCCGCGGACATCTGCCGGTTCATGGCCTCCTGAATCTCACGCGGGGGCACGATTTCCCGAATTTCCACATTGGTGACCTTGACGCCCCAGCGTTCGGTGACCTCGTCCAGCCGCACCCGCAGGTGCTCGTTGATTTTCTCCCGCTGGGAGAGCACTTCGTCCAGGAGCATGCTGCCGATGACCGCCCGCAGCGTGGTCGTGGCCATGCCCTGGGCCGCGGACTCGAAGTTTTCCACCGAGGTCACACTCTGCAGCGGGTCCAGCACCTTGAAGTACCAGATGAAGTCCACGGAAATCGAGGCGTTGTCCTTGGTGATGCAGGTCTGATGGGGTATCTCCCGCACCCGCTCTCGCAGGTCCACCTCAATGCCCCGGTCGATGATGGGGATGAGGAACACGATGCCCGGACCGTACACGCCCACAACCCGGCCCAGCCGCAAAACCACGATGCGCTTCCATTCGGGCACGATGCGGATGGACTGGGAAAGCAGCCACACAAGGAATAGCGCACCGCCGACGACAAAACACAGGAAGACGACACCGCTCATGCAACCACCTCCTCTTCAGGGGTGTGGGGAAGCGCGGACCGCTCACTGCCCCCTGCGGCCTGCTCACTTCCGCCTCTCGCCCGGCCGGAACGCGGTGGCCGTGGGGTGCACCGCGGCCGCGTCCCATGCCGCGAAGTGGACGAAGTCCTCCGGCGTGTAGCCCTGTTCCAGCAGGTACTCGCGACGGCTTTTGAGCGCGCCCGTGGGGCAGACGGATACACACTGGCCGCAGAACACGCACGGGCTTCCCGGCAGGGGCACCTCGTAGAAGGTCGCGATGCGGGTGTCGAACCCCCGGCCTGCCAGGGTGATGGCAAAGGTGTACTGGGCGTCCGTGGCGCAGATTTGCACGCACTTCCAGCACAGGACGCACTTGTTGTAGTCCCGCACGTACATGGGGTTGTCGTCGATGAGGGGGAAGCGGCGGGCCCCTGCATGTTCCTCCCTGGTTTCGGCGATACCGTAACGCTGCAGCCAGGGCTGCAGGTCCGCGGCTTCGTGCAGGTCCACGGCGTCGGCCAGCATCGTCAAAAGGGTCCGTCGCACCCGCTCGACACGGGGGCTTGCGGTGTGGACCACCATCCCTTCCTGGGCCTGGGTCACGCACGCGGGGGCCAGGCGGGACCACCCTTCCACTTCCACCAAACACAACCGGCACAGCGCGTTGGCCGTCAGGTGGGGGTGATAGCATACCGTGGGCACGTCCCCACCGGTTTGGCGGATGGCATCCAAAAGCCGGGTGCCCGCCGGCACCGATACTTCCTGGCCATCGATACGGATACGCACCATCGCGCACCTCCTGGCGGCGGTGCCCACAGCGGCCTGGAACGCCTGGGCTTTCCCGCCACCCAAACCGCGGCACCGTGGTTTCGGCAAACACCGAAATAAAAGGGTAAATCAAGTATACCACAGGGCGGCTCCCGGTTCCGCGGCCCACGGGAAGCGTCGTATAATCCCCCCAACCCCTTCAGGAGGAGGCAAGCCATGCAGACCCATCTGCGCGGGCGGGACTTCATCAGCGACCTGGACTTCTCCAAGGAGGAAATCGAAACCGTGCTGGACGTGGCCTGGGACCTCAAACGCAAGCGCGCCCTGGGCATCCCCCACCCGTACCTGCGGGACAAGGTCCTGGCCATGCTCTTCTTCTACTCCAGCACCCGGACCCGGTCCTCTTTTGAGGCGGGCATGGCCCAGTTGGGCGGCCACGCGGCCTTCATCGAAAGCCGCACCACCCAAATCCACCACGGCGATACGGCCAAGGAAATCGGCGAAATCCTGGGTCGCTACTTCGACGGCATCGCCATCCGCAACGTGGATTGGGGCATCGGCAACAAGTACATCACCGAAGTGGCCCGCCATAGCCGGGTGCCGGTGTACAACATGCAGTGCGACATCTACCACCCCTTCCAGATTCTCGCGGACCTGATGACCATCATGGAGAAGAAGGGCCGGGACCTGCGGGGCAAGCGGCTGGTGGTCTCCTGGGCCTACGCCGCGTCCTACCTCAAGCCCATCTCCGTGCCCCAATCCCTGATTCTGCAGATGCCCCGCTTCGGTCTGGACATCGTCCTGGCCTACCCGCCGGAGTTCCCCCTGATGCCCGAAATCGTGGACGAGGCCAAGAGCCTGGCCCGCAAGCACCGGGTAGGCTTCGACATCGTCCACGACATGGACGAGGCCTTCAAGGACGCGGACATCATCTACGCCAAGTCCTGGGGGCCGCTGCTGACCACCACGGACCCCGAAGAGGGCAAGCGGCTCCAGGACCAGTACAAGGACTGGATGGTCACGCCGGAACGCATGGCCCTGGCCAAAGAAGATGCGATTTACATGCACCCCCTGCCCGCCGACCGGGACATCGAGGTCGCCAGCGAGGTGCTGGATGGCCCCCAGTCCGTGGTCTACGACCAGGCCGAGAACCGGCTGCACGTGCAGAAGGCGGTCCTGGCCCTGACCATGGCGTAGGCCCGGCAGCCCACGGGTAGTGGCACAGGAGGACGGGGCATGGACGTCAGGTTTTCCCTGTTTGGCGAGAAACTGGCCAGGGAATCGGGCATCCTGCAACTGATGGAAGACCTGGGGCAGGCCCTGCGTCAGCCCGGCCCGGTCTACATGCTGGGCGGCGGCAATCCGGCGAAAATCCCCGCGCTGGTGGCCCGCTTCCGCCAGGCCTTGCGCGAACTGGCCGAAGATACCCCCCGCTTCCTGCGGGTGGTCACGGATTACGCGGAACCCCAGGGGTTGGGGGAATTCCGCGCGGACCTGGCCCGGCTGTTCCGGTCCCAGTACGGCTGGCCCATTGGCCCGGAGAACATCGTGCTGACCAACGGCAGCCAGCAGGCCTTTGCCCTGCTCTTCAACATGCTGGCCGGCCCCATGCCCGATGGCTCGGTCCGCCGCATCCTCTTCCCCCTGGCCCCGGAATACGTGGGCTACGCGGACCTGGGCTGGAGCCAGGAACCCCTGTTCCGCAGCCTCAAGCCGGAAATCGAACTGCAGACCGCGCCCTTCTTCAAGTACCGGGTCAACCTCGCGGACCTGCCCCAGGACACGCGCGACCTGGCCGCGGTGTGCCTTTCCCGGCCCACCAACCCTTCGGGCAACGTGCTCACCCAGGCGGAAATGGAAACCCTGGTCCGCTGGACGCGCGAGCGGGGGCTGTGGCTGATTGCGGATGGGGCCTACGCCGCGCCCTTCCCTTACATTCAGTTCGTCGAGGCCCCGCCGCTTTGGGACGAACACGTGGTGCTCAGTTTCAGCCTCTCCAAACTGGGCCTGCCGGGGGTGCGCATGGGCATCCTCATCGCGGCAGAACCCCTGGCCCGCGGCCTGGCCGCGATGAACGCGGTGCTTTCCCTCGCGCCGGGCAACCTGGGCGCGGGCCTGGTCTGGGAAATGGTGCGCACCGGCGAAATCCTGGACCTGGGTCCCAGGCACGTGCGCCCCTTCTACCAGGCCAAGCGGGACCAGACCCTGACGTGGCTGGCCACCTACCTCAAGGACGTGCCTTACCGGGTCCATCAGCCCGAAGGCACCTTCTTCCTGTGGGTCTGGTTCCCTGGGCTGCCCGTTTCCTCCCAGGAACTGTACCGCCGGTTGAAGGCCCGCGGGGTGCTGGTCGTGCCCGGCGAATACTTCTTCCCCGGCCTGGAAGACCCCTGGCCGCACCGTCACGAGTGCATCCGCATCAACGTGGCCGGGCCGGAGGACGTGGTGCAGGAAGGCCTGCGTCGGCTGGCCGAAACCGTGCGGGACCTGTACGAAAAGGCCGGGGCCGCGGCGCAGGCGGGCCAGGCCGCGCGAGAAGGCCCATGAACCGCAAGGCCGCCGCGCCCTGGCTACGGGTATGGGGGGGCCTGTTCCTCGCCACCCTGCTCTGGGCCGGGATGCTGACCTGGGTCCGGTCGCGGCAGCAGGGGCCGGGCTATACGGACGAGGCCTATTACGCTTCGGTGGCCCGCTGGTGGGCCGGCGGGCGGGGCCTGCGGGTTCCTTTCCTTTGGGTGTATTTGGGGGAACCTGAAGACCTGCCGCACCCCGCGTTCGACTACTGGATGCCCCTGAGCGCGTTGCTCGCGGGGCTGGGGGCCTGGGGGAAAACGGACGCCCCCGGCCCCCAGGTCTATGCCCGGTTGCAACGGCCTTTCTTCCTCCTGGCGTTGGCCCTGCCTTACCTGACCTGGCGCCTTTACCGCCGCCTGCGGCCGGAAAGCCCCGCGCTGTGGCCGGCCTTCATGCCCCTGACCGCGGCCTTCTTCCTCCCCTACATGCCCGCGGTAGATGCCTTCGCGCCCTTGATGGTGTTGGGGAGCCTGTACGTCCTGCTCCTGAGCCGCGGTGCAGGCCCCCTGCCGGCGCTGCTGGTCGGCGGCCTGGTGGGGCTGGTTCACCTGGCCCGGGCCGAAGGCTTCTTGTGGTTAGGGCCGGCCTTGCTGTGGGCACGCCGCGGGGGATGGCGCAGCGTGCTGGCCCTGAGCCTGGGCTACCTGCTGGTCATGGCTCCCTGGTGGGTCCGCAACCTGCAGGCCTTTGGCGCGGTGTTCCCGCCGGGGCTGAGCCGCGCCCTGTGGCTGACCCGTTACGCGGACCTGTTCCTCTACCCGCCCCAGGTCCTCACCCCGGCCCGCTGGCTGGCCGCGGGCCCGGAGGCCTGGCTCTGGCCCCGCTTCCGGGCTTTGGTCATGAACCTGCGCACCGCGCTCGCGGTGCAAAGCGCGGGGGTGTGGCTCCCGGGCCTGCTGTGGGCCGGATGGCGTTACCGCCATCACCCCTGGGTGCGGCTGGGCCTGACCTTGGAGGCCCTGCTCTTTGGGTTGATGACCCTGGTCTTCCCCTTCGCGGGGCCGCGCGGGGCCTTCTTCCACGCCCTGGCCGGGTTGCAACCCCTGGCCTGGGCCCTGGCCGCGGCGGGCCTGGAGGACCTGCTGGCCTGGGGCCGCAGGGCGCGGGGCTGGTCCCCTGGGTTCGTTCACGGGCTGAAGGCCTTGATGCTGGCCGGGGGCGCGGTGGCCGCGTTGCTTCTGGCCCAGAGTCGGCTGGCCCGCTGGAACCAAAGCTGGCAGACCTACGCGCGGCTGGCCGCGCGCCTGGACCGGACCGATTGCCCCGTCCTGGTCAACGACCCGGCCATGTGGTTCTGGGCAACCCAGGGCCCGGCTCTGACCC
>JALXBY010000014.1:0-1553 GCA_026991215.1 Anaerolineales bacterium | reverse complement strand
GTCCCTCGGCGGTCGCGGCCGCGGCCCAACGCTACCGGGCCTGCCGGATGCTCCTGGAACCCAACCACCCACCCGAACTGGCCGACCTGTACCGGCAGCCCCAGGACTTCGACGGCTTCCGCTACCGGGGTACGTGGGAAGGGGTCCATGTGTTTGCCGCGATGGGCAGCGCGCGGTGAGGGGGGCGGTCATACGCAATGCCCGAATCAGTGGCCTGCCAACCGCCGAGCGCCGACCTGGGTTGCGGTTCGCTTTTTGCGAAGTTGCTTCGCCCCTTCTCAACCCCCTTCGGATGAAGTCACGGGGAGACCAGCGCATCCGTTGGATTGCACAATGTGAGCCGTTTGCTATCTGCCAGCCGCCAACCCCTGTATAATACAACCCCATCCCACAAGCCCGCGGAAGCCAATGCCCAACCTGGCGACCCCGACCGCCAAAGGGCCGGTGACCATCTCCTGGGACATGCGCCAACGGCTGGGGTTCCGCCCCAAGGACCGGCGCTTGGTCGTGGTTCAGGGCAAGGCCGCTGTTCTGATTCCCCATCGCGTGCGTCCCCTTACGGCGTTTTTCGTCGTCCTTCCGGCAGCAAGTCCGTTCCCAGAGCCGCACGAAAGCCGGGAGAAGCGGGATGACGCACCGAGATGCCACGTCGCGGCGGGTGAGGAATAACCCGCGGCCTGCCCACAACCAACGACCAACGACCAACGACCAACGACGAACGACCAACGACCAACGACCACCGACCATCGACGAACGACTACCGACCGGAGGCCCCCCATGACCCGTAAGGTAACCCCAGGCATGGAAGAAGCCCTGCGCCGCATTGCGGAGGCCCGCCGCACCCGTAGCCCCGCTTTGGATCTCTCTGGCCTGGGCCTGGAGGAACTACCCGACGAACTGTGGGAATTGACGTGGTTGGAGAGATTGGACCTCTCTCGCAACCGCCTCACCGCCCTGCCCCCGGAAATCGGCCAACTGCAGAATTTGCAAGAACTCGACCTCGGGGGCAACCGTCTTACCGCCCTGCCTCCGGAAATCGGCCGACTGCAGAACTTGCAAATCCTCCTCCTCTGGAGCAACCGCCTTATCGTCCTGCCCCCGGAAATCGCCCAACTGCAGAATTTGCAAGAGCTCAACCTCGGGGGTAACCGTCTTACCGCCCTGTCTCCGGAAATTGGCCGACTGCAGAACTTGCAAAGCCTCCTCCTCTGGAGCAACCGCCTCACCGCCCTGCCCCCAGAAATCACCCAACTGCAAAACCTGCGATACCTCGACCTCTCGTTCAACCGCCTCACCGCCCTACCCTCAGGATTCAGCCAACTGCAGAATTTGCAATACCTCAACCTCTGGAACAACCAACTCACCGCCCTGCCCTCAGAAATCATCCATCTCCAAAACTTGCGAAACCTCGACCTCTCGTTCAACCAACTCACTGCTGTGCCTCCCGAAATCGCCCGGCTTCAGAACTTGCGAAAACTCAACCTTGCTCACAACCAACTCACCGTCCTGCCCCCGGAAATCGGCCAGCTGCAGAATTTGCAAAGCCTCAACCT
>JALXBY010000013.1 GCA_026991215.1 Anaerolineales bacterium | reverse complement strand
AACAGGCCCCGGGCCAGGCCGGCCCGGTCCGTGACCTTCAAATACGCGGCCGGGATGATGTCGTCGGTGTTGACGTCCGCGCGCGGCAGGGGAACCACGGGGGAGGTGATACGGCGGAAGGGTTGCATGGTCCACGCCTCCGGGGGAAGTTTACGAGAGGTATTGCCGCGGGTCGGCCACCCGGCCTTCGACCGCGCTGGCGGCCGCGGTCAGGGGGCTGGCCAGGAAGGTGCGCGCGCCAGGTCCCTGCCGACCCTCAAAGTTGCGGTTGCTCGTGCTCACCGCGTAGTGGCCGGGCGGGACGCGGTCGCCGTTCATGGCGATGCACAGGCTGCACCCGGCATGACGCCATTCCCCGCCGGCTTCTTTGAAGACCCGGTCCAGCCCCTCGGCCTCGGCCTGCCGGCGCACCGTCTCCGAGCCGGGCACCACAATCAGGCGCACATGGGGCGCGACCTTGCGGCCTTTCAGGATGCGCGCGGCCTGCCGCAGGTCCTCCAGCCGACCGTTGGTGCAGCTGCCGATGAAGACCACGTCCACCCGCTGGCCCAGGATGGGCTGGCCGGGCCGCAGGTCCATGTAGGCCAAGGCCTTTTCCAAAAGGCGCCGTTTGTGGGCGTTGGGTTCCCGGTCGGGGTCCGGCACCCTCCCGGTGATGGGGATGGCCATGCCCGGCGTGGTGCCGTAGGTAATCATGGGTTCCAGGTCGCTCACATCCAGGGTGATTTCCCGGTCGAAGGCCGCGCCTTCATCCGTGGGCAGGGTGCGCCAGTAGGCCAGGGCCTTTTCCCAGGCCGGACCTTTGGGCGCGAACTCCCGTCCGGCCAGGTATTCGAAGGTGGTATCGTCGGGCGCGACCATGCCGGCCCGCGCGCCGGCTTCGATGGACATGTTGCACAGGGTCATGCGACCGGCCATGTCCAGACCGCGCACGGTCTCGCCCGCGTATTCCATCACGTAGCCGCGGCCAACCCCCGTGCCATAGCGGGCAATCAGGGCGAGAATCATGTCCTTGGCCGTGACGCCCGGCTGCAGCCGTCCGGTGAAGGTCACCCGCATGGCTTTGGGCTTTCGCATGAGCAGGGCCTGGGTTGCCAGCACGTGGGCTACCTGGGTGGTACCGATGCCGAAGGCCAACGCGCCGAACGCGCCGTGGGTGGAAGTGTGGCTGTCCCCGCACACGATGGTCATGCCCGGCTGGGTCAGGCCCAGTTCCGGTCCCAGGACGTGCACGATGCCCCGTTGGGGATGCCCCAGGTCGTACAGGCGGATGCCAAAGGCGCGGGCGTTCTGCTCCAGCGCGCGGACCTGGGCCCGGGCTTTTTCGTCCACCAAATTCAGGTCCAGGGCCACGGTGGGGGTGCTGTGGTCCATGGTGGCCACGGTGCGGTCGGGCCGGCGGACCTTCAGGCCCCGCTCCCGAAGCAGGGCAAAGGCCTGGGGCGAGGTGACCTCGTGGATGAGATGCAGGTCGATGTAGAGGATGTCCGGGCCATCGGGGATGTGATGGACGACGTGGGCTTCCCAGATTTTGTCGAAAAGGGTCTTGGGGGGCATGGGCTTCCTCCTGAAATGCTGAAATGGATATTCGGAAATGGGCGTAGATGCAAGCGACTTTCAAGCGTGCAAGGGACATATTGCTGTATTTTCTCACAGGGGCACAGAGAACACAGAGGGAATTTTGGCCTTTTCCAACGAATACGCCGTGTCCTCCATGCCGCTGTGTGAGCATATATCAAAACACGAAACACACCTACAAGCCACCTGGTTTGTCTGCCGAAGAAGGCCTTTTGCGCTATATTTGGGGAAGAGGTGGCGGGATGTTGAAAAGGCTTGAAGACATTGGGCATATCATTCAAAATGCCATCCTTTTCAATCCCCGGAATTGGAGCAAGGAGGGGAGGGATTTTCCTGTGGGGCCTTCTCCTGTGGAAGTGGTGAAACGATTGTTCGCGCTGCTTGAGGCGCGGAAGGTCGATTACGTGTTGGTGGGGGGCATCGCCTTACTGTACTACATCGAAGGACGCAACACGCAAGATTTGGATTTGCTGCTGGCTGTAAAGGACCTGGAGCAATTGCCCGAAATTGAAATCGTGGAGCGAGACGTCTACTTCGCGCGGGGGCTGTTCGAGGGCGTGCAAGTGGACTTTTGGCTCAACACCAACCCGTTGTTCCGGCGGGTGCAAAAGGAACACGCCCGTCGCGTCCAATTCCTGGGCCAGACGGTTCGCCTGGCCACGGTGGAAGGGTTGTTGCTGCTCAAGATGTATGCCCTGCCTTCGTTGTACAGGCAAGGGGATTTCAGCCGGGTCAGTTTGTATGAAAGCGACATTGCCACCCTGATGTACAAATACGACCCGGACATGGAAAGGCTTTTGGCTATTGTGGGTGAATACGTGGGCAAAGGCGATCGTGCATCGCTGCGGGAGATTGTGGAAGAAATCCGCGAGCGGGTGCAACGGTTCAAGGGGGGAGGGGGTGGTTAGTTCATGGCCCTATCCAATCAGTTAGTAAGATTATCTTACGATAATGCATCCAGGGGGCTGGAGACCGCGAGCGGGTCCTTCTGCATGACGTGCGTGTACACCATGGTGCTCTTTACATCCCTGTGACCCAGGAGCGCCTGCACGGTTCGAACATCGTACCCCGCTTCCAGAAGGTGGGTGGCGAAGGAATGGCGAAGGACGTGGGACGTGACCCGCTTGGCGATGCCCACGAGCCGGGCGGCCTTACGCAACGCGCGCTGAACCACGGCCTCGTGCAGGTGATGGCGCCGCCAGGTGCCTGTGCGAGGGTCCTGGACAAGCCTAGCCGCGGGGAACACATATTGCCAGGACCACGAACGGGCCGCATCGGGGGCTTCGCGCTCCAGGGCATGGGGAAGGGTAGCCCCGGCCCAGTGGGGGAATTGGCGGTCATACTCAAAGAGCAGGCGGGTATGGCGAAGTTGCGCCCGCAGGGGCCCTATAAGGCTTTGGGGAAGCACGGTGACCCGGTCTTTGAAGCCCTTGCCATCCCGTACCCAGAGCTGACCTCGTTCGAAGTCTACGTCCTGAACCCGCAGGCGCAGGGCCTCCATAAGGCGCAGGCCGCTCCCGTAAAGGAGCTGGGCCACGAGCTTGGGCGTGCCTTCCATTGCGTCCAGCACCCGCCGCACTTCTTCCCGGGTGAGAACCACGGGCAGAGGCCGGGGCGGTTGCTTGGCCTGCGGGAAGTGCAGGCGCCGGTCGATGGGCTGGTGGAGCACTTCGCGGTAGAGGAAGAGGAGGGCCTGCAGGGCCTGGTTTTGGGTGGAAGGCGCGACACAGCGCTCCCTGGCCAGGTAGGTGAGGAATTGCTCGATTTCCCGGGCGCCCATTTCCTGGGGGCGGCGTTCGTTATGAAAGATGATGAAACGGCGAATCCAGGAAACGTAAGCCTGCTCGGTGCGGTGGGAGTAGCCCTTCTGTCGGATGACCTCTCTTACCCGATCCAGAAGGTTTGCGTAAGCCATGGGTTCCCCTCCGCGCGCGGGATGGGCACGTATGTTGGCAGAGAGGATGTCGCGAAAGCTCCTTATATAGGAGATAAAGCCACATTATCACCGCGAAGGCGTTTTCGCGTATAGAGTTTTGTTGAACGAGCGGAAATGTTTTCGTACACTGCATAACAACCGTGCAGCAGTGTTCCACGTTGGAGGTTGCCCGGCTCCGTATCCTTCAATCTTTGCCAGGGAGGTGGAATGATGTACACTGTTAATCATCCAATAACATCTAATCCGGGCTATCTGATTGATGCACCAATGAAATCCATGGCTGCGCCGGGGGCGTTGTTTACCAGACTACTTGCTCATTATCGAGAATTGGGTTTGACATGTGAACAAATTATGGCTTTACTGGATCTGAATCGCGAATACCATGAACGGCAAGTGGCCATCCAAATTGAATTTGCTCGCATCACGGAAATGTTAGAGATTAAATGGGGGCGTATTGATAAAAAGGCTCTCGCTGAACGAGAACAACTTCTCCGTCGTCATGCTGAACTTTTCCTGGAGCATGAACGGCTCTTTTTTGAGTTTGCTCGTCGCGGCCATGAAATCCTTACTGATGAGCAGATTGAAAAGGCAGAACAAATTTATCACCAAGAGAAAGATGCCTTTTTAGCCGCATTGCTTCCCTCACTGAATCGGGCGGTTGCTCCTCATTTTCGGTTTGTTCAAACCGAACGGGAATGGGATGAGACCTCAATAGAAACGCTGCGTTCAATGGCGCGCATCCCTTCCCTTAAATGAACATAAAGTGAGCCGGGCAACCTCCTAACAAATTTGATGCTAATAGACACCATGCAGAGGAAAAACATTTCTTATCTTGACTTGTTCCGCAATCGTGATTACACATTGTTATTTATTGGCCAAACTATTTCTTATGGAGGAGACGCATTATCCCGTGTAGCGTTGCCCCTGTATGTATATCAAACCACAGGGAATATACACGCTTTGGGCGGCGCTTTTGCTCTTCAATACATCCCATGGGTGTTGATAGGACCCGTAGCAGGTGTTATCGCGGACCGCAAAAATAGAAAATTTCTCCTCGTAAGTGCAGTCTGGATAGAAGCGCTGAGTTTGGTTGGTGTGCTTTACAGCCAAACAGCGTGGTTAATGTTGGGCTTTATTTTCCTCGGATCTATGGCGCAGATACTGAAAATATATGTAAGGCAGGCTTTTATGCCAGATGTTGTGGGGTTGGAATATTATTCCAGAGCGGTTTCTCTCAATATCATCACAGTTCAAGCTACCGATGTAGTGGGGGTAGCTGTTGCGGGATGGGTCGTTGCCTTGGTAGGGCCACGTGTGGCTATATGGTTGGATGTGTTATCTTTTGCGGTCAACAGTATGTTTATATTTGCTGCTCATATTCCGCAACCTCAAAGGATCGCTTCCGCTAAGATACAGATTAGGCAGGACTTGGCAGAAGGGCTTGTTTTTTTGTTTAGAAATTCGATGTTAATCTTTATAGTAGTTGTGTTGATTTTACGTGGGCTCACAATGATTGGCACCTTTCCTCTTTACGTAGACTTCATTGAGCGCATCCTCAACAAAGGTGCTTTTGAATTTGGGCTATTCACTGCTGCAGCAAGCCTTGGCTATGTATTATCGTCTATCATGACTGTACGTTTAGAAAAGCAGTTTCACCCTATACCCACGTTGCTGATCAGCACCGCGTTGTCTGGTTTGTTCCTTTTGCCCTTTTTAGTCATACGCACATTTTGGATATTACTCATGCTGCGCTTCTTGAGTGCTCTATGTTATGGGATGGGAAATTTAATAGCAAATGTACAAATTGCTCGGCTTGTACCTTCGGAATTGCGAGGACGCGTAAGTGGTATTGCGTGGTCCTTTGTCAAGCTTAGTCAAGCCATCTCCAGTTCAGGCTTGAGCATGCTCGCAGAGGCTTGGGGCACTCCCGTGGTCATTAGCATTTCAGGCCTTATGTTATTTTTAGGGACATGGGCGCTGGGCCTCATCAATTCACAACGTTTAGCGATGATGAAACGCCTTGTTAGGTAACCCTACCAGACTACCAGACGTGCTACAACTTATGTGCATCCAATATCTTCAGACGGATGTTAGGGTATGAGCCCAACTTTGTTGCGTGAGGGTCCGTACCGAATTGACATCTACTTCTATGATTGTCAGGAACCGCGTCATGTACATGTAGACCGGGAGAAACAAGGAGGATGGACGCACGATAAGCGTGTCCTTGAGTTGGTACCCGCGCTTGGTTTATGCCACGCCAGAAGGACGAAAGAATTTTCAGATCGCCGGGGCCGGCTATGGTATCCATTGGCTGGATTTAGATGAGGACATAGGCGTTGAGGGGTTACTCTTGGGGAAACGCTCTACAGAAAGTTCAGCCTCTTTGGCGAAATGGCTGGCGGCTCGTAAACAAAAAGGGCAATATGCCAATCGGGAAGATGTCTAACCCTATATGCAGCGAATGCGGCTTTGCCTCGCTGCGTGGCTTGTTGTCGTGGATACCCTCGTGAGCCTGTCCACCCTCTGGGGCTTTCGCCCTGGAGCCTGAATTTAGTTCTTTTGAAATAAGCCCGAGTTTGCAGCAATACATCGCCCTGTGAGCCATGGGGAAGGTGGCCTTACCGCCCAAAACAAGATTTTTATGAGGCTATCAGGGGGTGGGGGAGGGCAATGCCCTCCCCCACCCTTCAAAAAGCAGGATCTTTTTGGAGATTATCGTCTACTTTTTGTGGTGGACGCAAGCCTACCACAAAAGGCCAAAGAACACCCTCCGGGCTTTTGCCCCGGAGGGTGTTCTTTATGCCGCGATTTCGGCCGCTTCCCGACGGGTCGCGGCCACGACTTTGTTGAGCGCGGTCAGGTAGGCTTTCGCGCTGGCTTTGATGATGTCCGTATCCGCGCCGTAGCCACCGAAGGTGCGCCGGCGGGCCAGTCCGGTCTGCGGCGACGCCTGCTGGCCTGTGTCTTCCGTCCGGGGTTCCACCCGCACCGTGACCTCGCCCACCGCGTCAATGCCCTCGGTCACCGCGTTCACCACGTACTCAATGAGGGTCACAGGTACGCCCACGATGGCATCGATGGCCTTGTACGCGGCATCCACCGGGCCGGTGCCCATGGCCGTGGCGGTGTACGTCTCCCCAGCCGGCCCCCGCAGTCGGACCGTGGCCGTGGGCATCCCCGTACCGGCCACGACCTGCAGGGCTTCCAACCGGTAGAATTCCTCTTCGGCCGGAATGGCCCGTTCCTCCGAGACCAGGGCCACCAGGTCCGCGTCGGTGATGGTCTTCTTGCGGTCGGCCAGGCGTTTGAAGCGTCGGAACACGTCATCCAGTTCCTCCCGGCTCAGGCGGTAGCCCAGTTCCTCCAGGCGCACCCGCAGCGCATGCCGGCCGGAGTGCTTCCCCAGCACCAGCCGGGAGCGGGGCCAGCCCACCATCTCGGGCCGCATGATTTCGTAGGTCTGCTGGTGCTTAAGCATTCCGTCCTGGTGAATGCCGGCCTCATGTGCGAACGCGTTCGCGCCTACGATGGCCTTGTTGGGCTGGACAGGCATCCCCGTGATGCGGGAGACCATCTGGCTTACCCGGACAATCTGCGTGGTATCAATACCCGTCTCCAGGCCGAAGAAGTCCTTGCGCACCCGCAAGGCCATGACCACCTCTTCCAGTGCGGTGTTCCCCGCGCGCTCGCCGATGCCGTTGATGGTGACCTCGGCCTGCCGCGCGCCGGCCATCAGGCCTGCCAGGGTGTTCGCGGTGGCCAGGCCCAGGTCGTTGTGGCAGTGGACGGAGACCACCACGTTCTCAATGCCGGGCACGTTCTCCATGATGCCCTTGATGAGTTCGTAGAACTGCCAGGGCGTGGTGTAGCCTACGGTATCCGGGATGTTGATGGTGGTCGCGCCGGCTTCGATGGCCACGGCCAGCACTTCGTACAGGAATTCGGGGTCACTACGCCCCGCGTCTTCGGGCGAGAATTCCACGTCATCGCACAGGGACCTGGCATAAGCGACCATGTCTCGCACCCGCTGGACCACTTCCCGCGGGGTCATGCGCAGTTTGTACTTCATGTGGATGGGCGAAGTGGCCAAGAAGGTGTGGATGCGCGGCCGGGCCGCATGCCGGACGGCTTCCCAGGCTTTGTCAATGTCTTCCTTCACCGCGCGGGCCAGGCCCGCGATGATGGGCACGTGATGCCCGTTCTCGCCCGTGGGATTGCCCACCTCTATGGCAATGCGCCGGACGGCTTCCAGGTCGTCGGGCGAGGCCGCGGGGAACCCCGCCTCAATGACGTCCACTCCCATGCGGGCCAGGGCCCGGGCAATCTGCAGTTTCTCCGACGAGGTCATGGTCGCACCGGGGGATTGTTCCCCATCCCGCAGGGTGGTATCGAAGATGCGGACGTAAGTGGGATTGCGTTTGGGGTCCCGAATCATGATGGCACCTCCCTTAGATGGGATTGTCTCGTGTAGCAACAGACGGCAACCAGCGGACAGCCGTCTGCAAATCGAGCAAACGGCCATCCGCTGGCCTGGTTGGACGGATGGTTTTTTACTCGCCTTTAGAGGCTTGAAGGCGCGGCTTATTCTTCGGGGGGTTGCTCGGTCTCTTCGATATCTTCGAGGAAGGTGTAAAGGGTGATGCCGAACTCACGCAGAAGTTTGCGAGCCCCCTTTGTCACAAAGGGGGAAATCATGATCCACCGATCCGCTTTACGCCCCAGACGAGACTCGGCGAAGCGAGCCTTCTTCACGAAGATGAACACATCTTCCCGATCCACCGCGGTCTTAATTTCCCCCAAAATCCAGTGTCCGTTGTGAACGAACAAGTCGATTTCGACGACGGCGGGGTGATCGAAAACCACCCCTTCTTCATCGTACATTTGCAGACGTTGCACTTTCACATCCGTCAGGTACTCGCGCAAAAGCCCTATAGCCGCATTGCGAAAGGCTGCTTCACTGCGCTGGCCCCAACGGGCGCCAATGGCCCCGAGGGTGAAATGCAGCCGCTTGAACTCCCGCCGGATTTCTTCCTGATGCTGCTGCCAGCGGCGCTCCGATTCTTCCCGCCACCGCTGCCATTCTTTCCGATGTTCCTGCCAGCGGCGTTCCGATTCTTCTCGGTGCTGCTGCCAGAGGCGTTCAAACTTCTCCAGGAACGCCTGCCAGCGGCGCTCTGACTCTTCCCGCCACCGCTGCCATTCTTCCTGATGTTGCTGCCAACGATGTTCCGATTCTTCTCGGTGCTGCTGCCAGAGACGTTCAAACTTCTCCAAGAACGCCTGCCAGCGGCGCTCCGATTCTTCCCGCCACTGCCGCCATTCTTCCTGATGTTGCTGCCAGCGGCGTTCCCATTCCTCCAACTGCTGCTGCCAGCGGCGCTCCGATTCTTCCCGCCACTGCCGCCATTCTTCCTGATGTTGCTGCCAGCGGCGTTCCCATTCCTCCAACTGCTGCCG
>JALXBY010000012.1 GCA_026991215.1 Anaerolineales bacterium | reverse complement strand
GTCCGCGGTCGGCGGACTGCTCACTGCCGACTGCTCACCGCGGACTACTCACCGCTGACTGCTGATTGCCAAAAAATTCCTCAAGAGCCGCAGTCCTTCCTGGGTCAGGATGCTTTCTGGGTGGAATTGTACGCCAAAAACAGGATATTCCCGGTGGGCCAGGGCCATGATTTCCCCTTCTTCGGTACGGGCCAGCACTTCCAGGGGGTCGGGAACCGGGTCGTAGACCACCAGGCTGTGGTAGCGCATGGCCTCGAAGGGGTTGGGCATCCCTTCAAAGAGGGGATGGGAACGATAGTGTACCAGACTGGTCTTGCCGTGCATACGACGCTGCGCCCGGTCCACCCGGCCGCCGAAGGCTTCGGCCAGGCACTGATGGCCTAAGCACACGCCCAGGATGGGGAACTCCCGGTGCAGGTGCCGGATGACGTCCAGGGAAATGCCCGCGTCGTAAGGGGTGCCCGGACCGGGGGAAATCACGATGGCTTTCGGTTGCATCCGTCGGATGTCTTCCAGGCTCAGCGCGTCGTTGCGCACGACCACGACCTCTTCCCCCAACATGCCCAGGGCCTGGGCCAGGTTGTAGGTGAAGGAGTCGTAGTTGTCGATGAGGAGAATCATGGGGACCTCCCGTTGATGGTCGTTCGTCGTTCGTCGTTGGTCGTTCGTCTCACTGCTGACTGCTGACTGCTGACTGCTCACCGCTGACTGCTGACCGCTGCCTACAGGCTGCTGACTGCCCGAGGCTCACGGCCGACTGCGGACTGCGGGCCGCCCGCTTCCGCCATCTCCACGGCTTTGGCCAGGGCGCGGGCTTTGTGCAGGGTCTCCTCCCATTCCCGTTGGGGGATGCTGTCGTCCACGATGCCCGCGCCCGCCTGCAGGTAGGCGGTCTGGCCTTTCATCACGATGGTGCGGATGGTGATGCAGGTATCCATGTTGCCCTGGAAGCCGATATAGCCCACCGCGCCGGCGTAGGGGCCGCGGCGTACCGGTTCCAGTTCGTCGATGATTTCCATGGCCCGCACTTTGGGGGCACCGCTCACCGTGCCCGCGGGGAACGCGGCCCGCAGCAGGTCCCACGCGTCGTATTCGGGACGCAGTTCCCCAACCACCCGGCTCACCAGGTGCATCACGTGGGAGTACCGTTCCACCACCATGAAGTCGGGCACCTGCACGGTGCCGTATTTGCACACCCGGCCCAGGTCGTTGCGCCCCAGGTCCACCAGCATGACGTGCTCGGCCCGCTCCTTGGGGTCCGCCTTCAGGTCGGCCTCCAGGGCCGCGTCCTCTTCTGGGGTGCGCCCCCGCGGCCGGGTGCCCGCGATGGGTCGGGTTTCGGCCACGCCGTCCCGCAGACGGACCAGCATCTCCGGCGACGCGCCAATGAGGCGTAAATGCGGTTGGCCCCCCAGGTCCAGATAGAACATGTAGGGGGAAGGATTGAGGCCGCGCAGCACCCGGTAAATCGTCAGGGGATGGGCGCGGGTGGTGCGGGTGAGCCGTTGGGAGAGCACCACCTGGAAGATGTCCCCGGCCGCGATGTATTCCTTGGCCCGCCGCACCATGGCCTCGAAAACTTCCTGCGTGAGGTTGGAGCGCCAGGGTTCGCCTTCCTCGAAAGGTGGGACGGCGGGAGGCGCAGGCAGAGGGGCATCCAGGCGGCGGAGCAGGTCCTTCAGCCGGGCTTCGGCCCGGGCGCGGGCGTCTTCCAGGGGCTGACCTTCCCGGGATTCGGTCAACACGAAGGCCAGTACGTGGCGACGTACGTGGTCAAAGGCCAGGAGCACTTCAGGGATGACCAGCCAGGCCCAGGGCAGGTCCAGGTCGTCCCGGGCCTGTTGGGGCAGGCGTTCGAAGAAGCGGACCATATCGTAGGCCCAGTAGCCCACCCAACCGCCGTGGAAGGGCGGCAGGTCGGCGGCGGCCAGGCCCAGGGGTGGCTGCACCTTCAGGGCCTTGGTGACTTGACGCAGCACGTCCAGTGGGTCCTGGTCTGGGGGAAGGGGGAGGCGCCGCGGGCCGTAAGGCGTGAGGAGTTCCACGCCGTGGGGGAAGACCCGGGCCTGAAAGCGCGCGCCCAGTCCAAGGAAGGAATAGCGGCCGATGTGGGCGGCCTGCTCCACGCTTTCCAGCAGGAACAGGGGCAGGGTGCCCTGGAGTTTGAGCAGTACCGAGATGGGCGTTTCGGTATCCAGGGGCAGGGGCCACCCCACCGGGACAAGGGTGAAGCCGGCCGGCAGGCCAAGGGGCAAGGTTGTGGGGGATGCGCTCATGGTTCGACCTCCAAACAAAAACGCGTCCCGCCCCACAGGGACGGGACGCGCGAAGTCCCGCGGTGCCACCCTGGTTGGACCGGACTTGTGTAGCGCCCGGTCCCCCTCGTTCCCAGGTACGGCCCGACCCCGCGGCTGCGGGGAGGGCGATACCCTGGCCCGGTAACGGGGGCGACCGGCCCGACCCTACTGGCCCCGAAGGGCGTTGGGGCGGGCGGCTACCCCGGCCCATTCACCCTCGTCGTAGCCGGCGGGCTCGCACCGCATCCCCGTTCGGGGAAGGCCCGCCTCTCTGCGGCCCACGACCCTGAGGGCTACTCCACCGGGGTTGGCCTTGCCGAAGGTGGCCCTTTGTATACCCAAAGGGCCAGCGCATGTCAAGAAGATTTCGCCCCTGCCGCGGGCTTACCCCCGCAGCAGCCGCAGCGCGTTGCCCACCACGATGAACTCGCTCATTTCGTGGATGAACACCGCGGTGGAAAGGGAAATCAACCCGGCCAGGGCCGCGCTGCTCAGACCCAGGACCACCAGCATGGCCACGGCCACGTTCTGCCACATCACCCGCCGCGTCCAGCGGGAGAGCCGAACCGCGTAGGGGACCTTGGTCAGGTCGTCGGCCATGAGGACCACGTCCGCGCTTTCCATGGCCGCGTCGGTGCCAGCCGCGCCCATGGCAATGCCCACGCAGGCCGCGGCCAGGGCCGGCGCGTCGTTGATGCCATCCCCCACCATGGCCACGTGCTCTTCCCGCTGCCGCAGTTCCTCGATTTTGGCCACTTTGTCTTCGGGGTGCAGTTCCGCGTACACTTCGTCGATGCCCAACTCCTGGGCAATGGCCTGCGCGGTTACCCTGTGGTCTCCGGTGAGCATGGCCACCCGGACGCCCAGGCGGTGCAGTTCCTGAATCATCTCCCGCGCGTCGGGCCGGGGTTCATCCCGCAGGGCCAGCAGGCCGATGACGCGGGCCTGCTGGAAGGTACGGGTGCCATGGGCCGGCGGGGTGTCCAGCACGGCCACGGTGACCACGGTCTTCCCCTGCTTGCGCAGGGCGTCGATTTTCTCCTGAAGTTCCCGCGTATAGGTGGGGAAAGCCTCTACCCGGCCCACGGCCACGATGGTGCCGTTCCAGCGGCCCCAGATGCCCACGCCCGGAATGGCCTGCACCTCGCGCGCGGCTTCGGGGATGCCAATCCGGTTCTCGGCCGCAGTGACCACAGCCGCGGCCAGGGGGTGTTCGCTGCGCACTTCCACGGCCGCGGCCATGCGCAGCAGGGCTTCTTCGTTCACGCCATCCACCGGAATCACATCGGTGACCAGGGGTCGGCCACGGCTGAGGGTCCCGGTCTTGTCCGCAGCCACCAGCCGGATGCGGGCCAGTTCTTCCATGTAGACGCCACCCTTAATCAACACCCCCCGCCGGGCCGAGGTGCCCAGGGCCGTCACGAAGGTCATGGGCACGCCGATGACCAGCGCGCAGGGCGCGGCCGCGACGATGAAAATCGTGCCCCGGCGAATCCATTCCGCCCAGGGCGCGCCCACAAAAAGCGGCGGGGCCACCGCAATCAGAATCCCGGCCAGCAGGACCGCGGGGCTGTACTTGCGGCCAAAGCGTTCCACGAAGTCCGCGTACTTGCCCTTGGCCCGCTGGGCTTCCTCCACCATGGCAATCATGCGGGCCAGGGTGTTGTCGGCCGCGGTGTGGGTCGCCCGGACCTCCAGGATGCCCTCCTTGTTGATGGTCCCGGCGAAGACCCTGGCCCCTTCCTCTTTGAAGACGGGCATGCTTTCCCCCGTCAGGGGGGATTCGTCCACATAGCCCTTGCCGTGGATGACCACGCCGTCGGTGGGGATGCTTTCGCCGGGCCGGACGATGAAGATGTCCCCGACCTGAATTTCCTCCGCGGGGATGGTCTCCTCCTTCCCGTTGCGGCGCACCACCGCGGTCTTGGGCGCCAGGCTCATCAAGGCGCGAATGGCCGCGCGGGTCTTGTCCTCGGTGTAGGATTCCAGGGCCTCGGCGATGCCGTACAGGAAGGCCAGGGACGCGCCCTCAAACCATTCCCCCAGGAAGAAGGCCGCCACCGCAGCCAGGGACATCAGCAGTTCGATGCCGATGCGCCGCTCTTGAATCAAATCCCGAATGGCTTCCTCGCCGAAGTAGCGCATCCCCAAAAGCGCACTGATGAGCAAAAGCGCGTTGGTCACGCTGACGGGCCAGCCGACCCGCTGCCCGTACCAGGCGATGCCCAGGAAGACACCGGCCGCGGCGGCCATCAGCACCCTGGGGTTCTCCCAGAGTTTGGGGGGCCGGGGAATTTCCATGCCGGTCACCGGCGGGAAGCCCAGTTCCTCCAGCCGGGCCAGCAGGTCCTCCCGCTTGACGCGTTGGGGGTCGAAGTGCAACACCACCTTTGCGGTTCGCGGATATACGTCGATGCGGGTTACGCCCTCCACGTTGCGGAAACCCCGTTCGATGGCCGCAGCATCATGCTCACAGTCCAGATTGCGGACACGCGTCACCAGTTGCTCCATAACCGTTCCTCCTGCTCAAAGATGGATGTAAGCAAGGGGCCTTGTACCCCGAAGTGCCATCTTGAGAACCCACTTCATCTTTCGAGGTCGCCGGGTTTTGTCACGCCTGACAACAAGCCTGACCTTTTTTGCCCTTTTCGCACAAAAGCCTGTTTATTCTTTTGAGCAAGCCTACCCTTTTGGAAGGTCATTATACGGGCTGGATAGCCCAGGGAACCCCCGCCAAATGGCGGGGTTCCTGGAGGGCGTGTGAGAAGGTGCGAAGCCCTTGCACCCCCTTGGCGATGGAGACAGGCAATGCCAAGGATGCCCAAAAGAGCCGATTTGGGCAGCCCCCACAAAAGGCGGGGCCAAAGGCATCCCAGGGCGCGCCCTTCACCGGCGCCAGCCCGTGAACCAGTACAGGACCACCTGGGCCGCGGGTTTGCCCCGGATGGAGAACGACGGTTCCTGGGCGGCCACGGGGGGATACCAGGCCCGCACCACCACGCCCCTGACCCAGTCCGCGGTATTCAGGGCCTGGAGCGCCGCGTGCAGGCCCTGCCATTGGACGTTCACGTCCACGCGGGCCAGGGTCAGGGCTTCGGGCGGGAGGAGCAGGTCTTCGGGGACGCACCCATCCCCTGAAAGGGGTCGGACGCATCCTTCCAGGGTGCCCTGGGCCGCAGGGAAGCCCACGGCCACCCACACGGGCTTCTGATACTCCAGCGCCCAGGGCGTCAGGCGCTGGGCCACGTCGTCTTCCATGTGGGCAAGCAGCGCTTCCGCATCGTCCGGCCGGCCGGTGTAGGCCGGTGGCTGCCAGAGCAGGTAGAAGCCGTCCACGGCCTGGGCCAGGGCCGGCGGGATGTCCAGCCCCTCGGGGTCGGTCACGGCCCAGAACACGGGGCCGTCGTACACCTGCCGGATTTCCCCCAGCAGGGCCAGCCAGCGCTGTTCGGCATCGGCCGGGGCCTGGGAGAGCACGCCCTCGGCAATCTCCCGTTCGGGGAAACTCCAGGCCCCCTCCCGGCCGCCGAGAATCAGGCCCGCGGCCTGCCCGCGCGCGGCCAGCGCCGCGAAGTGAAGCAGAAAAGCCCGGTAACGGTCGAACCAGGCCACCCACCAGGGGAAGTCGCGCGGTGCGTCCTTCCACCAGGCCTGCGCGCCCTGAGGGTAGCGCAGTTGGGGGAAGAGCCAGGGCTGCAGGCCCGCGGCCCTGGCCTGTTCGAACCATCGGAGCACATCCGGGGCCAGGGCGTCGGCGCCGGGCTGTTGCACCCAGACCGGGTAGGGCGCCTGCCCCACCACGTGCCAGGAGGGTTGGAACACCACGACGTTGGCTCCCAGTTGGGCCGTCTCCCGCAGGCTTCGGGCTTCATAGGCCATCCACGCGGGGTGGTAGCCGGGCGTCCAGGCCAGGCCCAGGGGGAAGGCCGGGCCCCTGGAGGTGGGCTGGGGCGCGGTGAGTTGCAGCGGCGTTTCAGGCTGGAAGTTGGCCCAGGCCTCGACGGTATCCTGCAACTGCTGGACGCTCAGGCTGGGGATGATGCCCCGCCCGTATTGCCCGAACCGTCCGGCTTCGGCCGCGACTTCGCATTGCTCGTTGCGGCAGTAGCGGTAGCGCACGGTGCCGCTGCCGGGGAAGGGACCGTACAGGACGTATCCCCATTCCTGACCACCCAGGTACCACAGGGGCAGGGGTTCCCCCCAGGTGTTGTAGGCCAGTTGCAGGCTGATGATGTCTTCGACCGGCGTTGTCTCCGGCACCTGCACCCGAATCCATACGGGCGCGGAGTTGGGCCGGTTCCAGCGGAGGATGCGGGTCACGATGCGCACCGGGGAATCCGGCACCAGCAGCCGACGCGTCCGGGGGTTGCCGTATTCGTCCAGTTCCGCGTTAATCAGGCCATCGCCCAGGGTGAACTTGTACCGGAATTCCTCGCCGGCCGGCAGGTTCAGGGTCAGGGTGTAGCGGCCCTGGTCGTACTGCATCTGCTGCCCGCGGGAGGCCACCACGCTCAACCCGCCCCGCAGGTCGCCGAAGGTGTTGCCCAGGGTGTAGTACTGGCCGATGAGACGCAGCGGCGCGCCCGGCGGCGTACCGGCCGGCGGCTCGACCACGAACTGCACCGGCACCAAGGTGGCCGGCTGCAGCGGGATGCGGGCCGGGGTCATGGCCTGGGGCGCGATTTCCGCCAGTTGCTGGAAGAGCCGGTACCGGCCCCGCATGTCCATGACCACCAGGTTGTGCACCCCTGGAGGCAGGGGTTCGACGAGGAAGTTCCCCAAAGCATCGGTGGGCACCTGATAACCGGCCACGAAGACCAGGGCATCGGGGACCGGCTCCCCGGTGTTGGCATCCACCACCTGGCCTTCCAGACGTCCGGCCGCGGGGCCGGTGTACGGGGTATCCGACCAGCGGGCCACGGTATCCGTAACTTCCATGGACCCGGCGACCTGAAGCATGCGGTACCGTACCGGCTCCCCGTTGGCCCGGACTTCCTGCACGAAGCGGCCTTGCGGGTCCTTGCGTTCGTAGCGGTAGGTGAGGACCGTGCCAAAGGGCAGGGTCATGGTGATGCGGAAGGTGCCGGGGCCGACTTCCTGCATGGCCTGACGTTGGGGTGCGATGGTCAGGCCAGTGAGTTCGTCCACCAACGTGAGGAAGATGCCCTGGTGAATGGGTGTGTTCTCCGGGACCCGGACCTGGATGGTCACCTGGGCCAGGGGCCGGGGAGTGGGCGTGGGGAAGGGCGTGGCCGAGGGCAGGGCCGTGGCCTGTACTGGCCCTGGCGTGGGTACAGGCGTGCCAGGGGAAACACACGCAGCCAGCAGCCCCAGCAGGGCAATCCACAGGAAGGAACGCATGGTTTACCTCCTCCCACGGGCGTGGCAGGGGAAGGTGCCCGGTTATTCGGAAAGGTTGCCTGTACCTTTCCAAACCTCCACCTGCCAGGCGGCCAACGCAGGACGCACCAATGATACTCCATTGGCGCGGTTATAATGAGAAAAGCCACAACCAGGAGCAGGGTGATGGCCCATCAAATCGACTATCGGATTCACGGCGACGACCTGCAGATGGTGGAAATCTTCCTGGACCCTGGTGAGGGTGTGCAGGCGGAAACCGGCACCATGACCTTCATGGAAGACGGCATCGAGATGCAAACCACCACCGGAGGCGGCTTTCTGAAGGGCCTCAAGCGGGCCCTGGCCGGGGAGAGTTTCTTCATCACCACCTTCGTCAACCGGAGCAACCGCCGGGCCAGCGTTGCCTTTGCCGCGCCCTATCCGGGGAAGATCATCCCCATCGACCTGCGGGCCGAGGGCGGCGCGTTCATCTGCCAGCGCAACTCCTACCTGGTCTCGGCCCTGGGCGTGGACGTGGAGGTGACCTTCAGCCGACGGTTGGGCGCCGGGCTCTTCGGCGGGGAAGGGTTCATCCTGCAGCGGCTGCGGGGCGATGGGATGGCCTTCGTGCACGCGGGCGGCACGGTGATCGAGAAGCACCTGGAACCCGGCCAGACCCTGCAGGTGGATACCGGCTGCATCGTCGGCTTTGCCCCCACGGTGGATTACGACATCCGGTTCGTCAAAGGCTTTCGCAACATCCTCTTCGGTGGGGAAGGGCTGTTCCTGGCCACCCTGACCGGGCCGGGGCGGGTGTTGCTCCAGAGCCTGCCCCTTTCCCGCTTGGCCGACCGCATCCTCACCGCGAGCCGGAATGCCGTGGGCGAACGCCGGGGCATTTCTGGCTTGGGTGGCGAGTTGCTCAAGGACCTGTTGAGCGGGTCGTAGGCCTCGCAGGTTTCTCAGGAAAATATAAGCGCACCCGGTCCCGAATTCGGCTTGAATATAGAGGCCAACCCCTTCCGGGAGCCAAACGTCCATGGCAGAGGAGAGCCTGTTCTATCTGTTGTGGGAATCCCAGGACCCGCCCCAGAGTTTCCCCCTGTCGGGAAACTACATCCACATTGGGCGCAGCCCCCAAAACGAAGTGGTCATCGACCATCCCAGCGTCTCCCGGCTGCATGCCCGATTGATTCGGCAGAAGGGCACGTACATCCTGGAAGACCTGAATTCGACCAACGGGACCTTCGTGAACGAACGGCGGGTGGTCCATCCCGTGGTCCTGCAGCCGGGGGATGTCATCCGGCTGGGGCCTGACGTGCGGTTGCGGTTCATCGGACCGGAAG
>JALXBY010000011.1 GCA_026991215.1 Anaerolineales bacterium | reverse complement strand
CAGATGTGGATCTGTCCGTTCCCCTTCGTCGGGGCTGCCGCGGATGTATTCACCCTGGAGGAACCCATCGAGAAAATCGCCTGCCGCTGGAACCCCTATACCTGTTCCTGGGACTGCGACGACAAGTGCCCCCTGGACCCCGCCGGCCTGCCCGTAGCCTGTGAACCTGTCTTAACCCCTGCGGAGGTTTCGCCAAGCGCACTGATTTGCGCGGTGGGCGAAGGGCCCGACGTGAACCGCTGGGACCTCTGGCGCTGGTCCGATGCCCAGTGCCGCTGGGAACAGGCCTGCATCACCCAGCCCAGCCTGCTGCGGGACAGGGCTGCGACGTGCGAAGTCGTCATCGCCGGCATGGGGCCGGTGCCCGCGGACCTCCTCCGGGGTGGCCTGAGCGCGCGGGGCCTGGATGACCTGATTCCCCCCGATGCACCCGTGGCCTCCCTTTTGATCTGCGGCCGCGACCTCAACGGTGACGGCCGGGTGATAGAGGAACGGCCCGACGGCGTGCTCGAACCCGCGCCAGGGGACGAATGGGAAGTGTGCGTGGAAGCCCTGTGCGGCCTGAACTGCATCACCATCACCGCGCCGCCCGAAGAAGAAAGCCAATGTCCCCTGGGGCCGGATATCGCTTCCCTGGCCGAGGCCTGCACCTGGGTAGATGGCCCCTTCACCACCGAAGAAGGCACCTTCGCCCAGTGCTACATCGACGACGGCGACGGCAGCATGACAGAGACCCTGCCCGACGGCACCATCACCGTGGATACCGACGACACCAACCTGATTTACCGGTGGAACGACCAGACCTGTTCCTGGGAGCAGGCGGAATGCCTCTACGGACCCAACTGCCCCGGCCGGTGCCCCATGCCGCCTGAAGGCCCCGATTTCTGCGACAGCCGCATCCAACTGGAGGACGGCCGCTGGCTGTGCACCTGGTTCGACGTGACCACCGCGGTCATCCCGCCCCAGGTTTGCGCCTGGAACGCCCAGACCTGCGCTTGGGAATGCGAGGAAACGGTGTGCCCTGTGCCCGAAGGCGGACCCGACGACGCGACGAAGCAGGCCTTCTTCGGCAGCACCGACTGGGTCTGCTCGCCCCAGCCCGGCGAGGAAGGCGTCTGGGAGTGCGTTCTGCCCGATACCGATGCGCCCGGCTACGTGTGCACCTGGAGCGAGCAGCAATGCGGCTGGTCCTGTGAGGTCGCGGTGTGCCAGCCGCCCACTTCCCCCAAGGACCCAGGATACTGCGCCCAGCGGGACGACGGCACCTGGGTATGCCCCGGCCGCGGCACCTTCGACCAGTGCGAATGGGATACCGAGGAATGCCGCTGGCGCTGCTGGAACATCTGCAAAGTGGATACCAACGGGCCCGACGGCTGTGACCAGGTCATCCCCCTGGGCGGCAACACCTGGGCCTGCATCACGGGCACCAAGAACCTGACCTGCACCTTCAACGCGGACCCCAACGTGTGCGGCTGGCAGTGCAACCTCAAGTGCGAAATCCCCTCGGACCCGCCCCCCGCGTGCACGTACAAGTACCAGCAACTGGGGCCGGGCTACTGGGAGTGCTACGACCCCAACGGCAACGTCACCCGGTGGCGCTACGACCTGGCCCAGTGCGGTTGGGTGCAGGAATAACCGGACGGCATACATCCTCCTGAGGACGCCGGCCCTCGTTTGGCATACCGCACTGCGCCCTTTGGTGAACCGGGTGTTTGTAAAGGTGTAAACCCATGCAAACACCCGGTTTCCTGCAAGTTTTTCGAATTTGAATTGTTCAAATGCGCTTAATTGACTTTTCGGGGAACATCGTTTATAGTAAGTACAAATCCCTTTGGAGGAGGTGGAACCATGCGGGCAATCCCCAAATGGTTCGTTGGAGGGCTGCTGGCCTTACTCTTGATTCTGGCCGCGTGTTCGAAAGCCACACCTCAGCCGACCACCCAGGCCCCCTCCGAACAGCAGGCTGAAACAACGCAACAGATGGAAGCCGGCTCTTTCGCCGAAGCCCTGGAGAAGGCCAGGGACGCGGCCGCGGCAGGTGATGTCGAGGGTGCGAAGCGTTATCTCCAGGCCGCGCTTCAAATGGCCGAATCCGAAACTGATAAGGCCCTGGTCAACGAAATGCTGGACGATGCCGAAAAGGGCAAACTTGACGAAATCGTCGAGGATATCGATGCCTACCTGGGCGGCCAAACGATGACCTTTGAGACCCTACTCCAGGAAGCGCTGGAAGCCGCCAAAGCCGAAGACAAAGAGCGCACCCTGGCCGAACTCAACGAAGCCTTAGAAATGGCCGAAACCGACGCGCAAAAAGCCATGGTCCAGGAACTGATCGACGACGTCGAGAAAGGGGATTTTGAGGAAGTAGTTGAAGATATCGAGACGTACCTGAATCAGCAGGCGGCAGAAGGCGGAAGCCCCGAAGAACAGAAGGCCAAGCAGTTGTTTGTCCAGATGGGCTGCTTCACCTGCCACGGCCAGCGGATGGAAGGCAACATCGGGCCAATTATTGCAGGGTTGCCCGTTGAGACCATCAAGCAGGCCGTACGTAACGGCTTCCCCGAGGCCGAAGTTCCCATGCCGGCCTTTTCCCAGGAACAGTTGAGCGATGAAGACCTGGACATCCTGGCCCGTTTCATCAGCAGCCGTACCCTGGATTACACCGGCATCGAAATCCCCGAACCGGTGGCCAACCACTTGCAGATGGCCTGGGA
>JALXBY010000010.1 GCA_026991215.1 Anaerolineales bacterium | reverse complement strand
GGCCAAAGGCCTGACCCTCTGGCAGACCTTTGGCCCTGGTCAGACCCTGCGCTCTGCCCTGCTCCCGGCGTTCACCCTCCCCATAGACGAAGTCTTTTCGTAAACGTAGGAGGCGGACATGGTCGATATGGTCGAGCGGCCCCAAACCCTGCC
The DNA here is from genome assembly GCA_026991215.1 of Anaerolineales bacterium. Lineage (GTDB taxonomy): Bacteria > Chloroflexota > Anaerolineae > Anaerolineales > DRMV01 > S139-71. The sequence goes on along the minus strand of JALXBY010000010.1, from coordinate 2,566 downwards.
CCAATACCTCTATGCCCATGCTCAAAAGCACCCGGACCAGGTCGCCCTGCGGGAAAAGATTTACGGCATCTGGCAGGAGATGACCTGGCGGGAGTTTTACGAATACGTCAAGTATTTCGCCCTGGGCCTGCACAAACTGGGCCTGCAGCCTGAAGACACAGTGGCCATCATCGGCGACAACCGGCCCGAATGGGTGATTTCCGAACTGGCCGCCCAATCCCTGGGGTCGAAATCCGTTGGCATTTACCAGGATTCCATTGCTTCCGAAGTCGAGGACATCGCCACCCGCGCGGACGCCACCTTCATCGTGGCCGAAGACCAGGAGCAGGTGGACAAAATCATCGAAATCTGGCCCGCGCTCAAGGCCAGGGTCCGCAAGGTGATTTACTACAACCCCCGGGGCCTCAAGAACTACACCGAGCCGTACCTCATGTACTTCCACGAGGTGGTGGACCTGGGCAAGGCCTTCGACCGGGAGCACCCCGGCTGGTTCGAGGAGCGTCTGGCCCGGGGTAAGGCCGAGGACATCGCCATCCTCTCGACGACCTCCGGCACCACCGCGCGACCCAAACTCGCCATGTTGACCCACAGGAACCTCCTGAGCATGGCCAAGAACCTCATGGCCGTGGACCCCCTGGAGCCGGATGACGAGTACGTCTCCTTCCTGCCCCTGGCCTGGATTGGCGAGCAGATGATGACCGTGGCCAGCGGGCTGTACGTGGGCTTCAAAGTGAACTTCCCCGAACGCCCGGAGACCGTGCGCCACGACCTGCGGGAAATCGGTCCCCAGGTGATGTTCAGCCCTCCGCGCATTTGGGAAAGCCTGGTCAGCACGGTCCAGGTGAAAATCGACGACAGCACCTGGCTCAAGCGCAAGATGTACCACTGGGCGCTGCCCATCGGCTACGAGATGGCGGATACCCGCTTCGCCAAGAAGAAGCCCTCTTTCTGGCTGCGCCTCAAGTACTTCCTGGCCGACTGGCTGGTCTTCCAGCCCATCAAGGACCAGTTGGGCCTGCGGCACCTCAAACGGGCCTATACCGGCGGCGCGGCCCTGGGTCCCGATGTGTTCCGCTACTTCCACGCGTTGGGCGTCAACCTCAAGCAGATTTACGGCCAGACGGAAATCAGCGGCATCGCGGTGCTGCACCGGGATGGTGACATCAAGTTCCACACCGTGGGCCTGCCCATTCCTGAGACCGAAGTCAAAATCGACGAGGAAACCGGGGAAATCCTCATGCGGTCCCCCGCGGTCATGGTGGGGTACTACAAGAACCCCGAAGCCACCCGCGAGGCCATCGACGAAGAAGGCTGGCTGCACTCCGGCGACGCGGGCTACATCGACGAAGACGGCCACCTCATCGTCATCGACCGGGCCAAGGACGTGATGACCCTGGCCGACGGCACCAAGTTCAGCCCGCAGTACATCGAGAACAAACTCAAGTTCAGCCCCTACATCAAGGAGGCCGTGGTCTTCGGCGGTGGGGACCTGCCTTACATCACCGCCTTCATCAACATCGATTATGAAAACGTGGGGAAATGGGCCGAAGACCGGCACATCCCGTACACCACGTACACCGACCTTTCCCAAAAGCCCCAGGTTTACGAACTCATCAAGGAACACGTGAAACGGGTCAACCAGGACCTGCCGCCGGCGGCCCGCATCCGGCGCTTCCTGCTGCTTCACAAAGAACTGGACCCGGACGACGCGGAAATCACCCGAACCCGTAAGGTGCGCCGACGGCTCATCCGCAAGCGCTATGAACGTCTGATTCAGGCCATGTACCAGGACGTGGACAGTGTGGAAGTCGAGACCACCATCGTGTACCAGGACGGCACCACGGCCAACATCCGCACGAATTTGCGCATCGAGCGCCTGGAGGAAGAGGCCGTACCCGCAGAGGCCGGGTAATGGGAGGATGAAGCATGAGCCGGGATGCAGTCCTGACCCCAACCCAGGCCCCACCCAAAACCCGCATGACCTTGGAGGAATTCCTGGCCTGGGCTGACGAAGACACCCGCGCGGAATGGGTGGACGGGGAGGTGGTCATGGCGTCTCCGGTGCGCTTTGAACACGTGCTGTTGCAGCGGTGGCTGCTCATGGTGCTGCAGCATTGGCTGGAATTCCGCGATATGGGCCTGGCCCTGGGGGAAGGGTTTGCCATGCGCCTGCCTCGGTCCCTGCGGGTGCCGGACGTGCTGGTGGTGAAAAACGAGCACCGGGAGCGCATTCGGGAGACGTACCTGGACGGCCCGGCGGACCTGGTGGTGGAAGTGGTCTCGCCCGAAAGCGTGTTGCGGGACTACCAGGAGAAGGTGCAGGAATACGCCCAGGCCGGGGTGCCGGAATACTGGATTGTGGACCCGGCCCACCAGGTGGTCTCGGTCCTGGGCCTCAAGCAGGGGGCCTATGAGGTGCTGTTCGAGGGCCGGGAAGGCCGGCTGGAAAGCCGGGTGCTGCCGGGCTTCTGGCTGGAGGCCGCCTGGCTCTGGCAGGAGCCGCTGCCCGATGTGTTGACGGTGATGCTCGAAATCGGCGGTGAGGACTTCGTGCGCTATCTGCGGG
>JALXBY010000009.1 GCA_026991215.1 Anaerolineales bacterium | reverse complement strand
CGCATCGTCTCCCACGTGGGGCTGGAGGCCTGGCGTCGGCGCATCGGGAGCGATTTGCGTTCCCGGTTCGTCCAGGCCTATGCCTGGAAGGTGGACACGCGGCGGGAATCCAGTTACGTGCTTCCCCATGCCGAATACTGGCTGTCCCCGGTGTTGGAAGCAATTACCCTGCCCCAAATCGACCGCCAGGGGCGAGGCCAAGGGAAAAAATTCCGAAGCGTGCATCCTCAATTGCGCCGTCGGCTGTTGCGGTACACACGAGGAGACCGTGCTTTCACGATTTCCGCCTATCGGGAACTTCGGGAGGCCTACCCCGAAGCCTTTGCCCACGCGCCCGACCCCGAAGGCCTCTGGTTCGTTCAGGTCACCGGTGTGGAACCCATCGGCGAGCATCTGACCCTGGACCTGGAAGTAGAGGACAACCATACGTACCTGGCTTATGGCATGGTGACCCACAATACCCGCCGCGGGGCCAACATGGCCGTGTTGCGGGTGGACCATCCCGACGTGGAAGAATTCATCACCTGCAAGACGGACGAAAACGCCATCACCAACTTCAACATCTCCGTGGGCATCACCGACGCCTTCATGCGCGCGGTGGAGAACGACGAGGAATGGGAGCTGGTCTTCCCCGACGTGACCGCGCCGGAATACGACGACTTCGACGGCACCCTGGAGGACGCGCGAGAGCAGGGGATTCCCATCAAGGTCTACAAGAAGGTGCGGGCCCGGGACCTTTTCGAGAAAATCGCCCGCCAGGCCCACCACAACGGCGAGCCGGGCGTGCTCTTCCTCGACCGGGCCAACCGAGACAACCCGGTTCCCCATCAGTACCGGCTGGAGGCCACCAACCCCTGCTTTGTGGGGGAAACCCGCATTGCCACGGCCAGGGGGCTGATTCCCATCCGTGAACTCGCGGAGTCCGGGGAAACCTTCACCATTGTGACAGACAACCGCGCGCCCCTGGGCGGCATCGGCGCGGCGGGCAAGACCCTGGGCACCCGCTTGCGCTCCGGGGTGCGGGCCTTCAAGACCCGGGAACAGGTGCCCGTATTCCGCCTGCGCACCCGCAAGGGCTATACGGTCACGGCCACCGCGGACCACCCCTTCCTGACCCCGGACCGGGGGTATGTGGAATTGCAGCACCTGCGGCCCGGTGACCGGGTGCTGCTCCAATCCGGCGAAGGGGCCTGGAGCCAGGACGACAATCTACCCAACCAGGAGGCCCTGGAAGAGGTTCTGGCCGGGATGGCCCTGGCCGGCGACCGCGCCTCGGGGCATGTGGTGCAACGGCGGGATTTCGCCGCGCTTCGGGGCGGCCTGCCCCGCAAGTGGTCTTACGAATTGGGGCTGGTGTTGGGGTACCTCGTCGGGGATGGCTGGCTGAGCGAAAGCAGCAACTCGCCCGTCGGGTTTGCCTTGCGCACGCCGGAAGAGGTCGCGCGCATCCATGGCCTGTTGCGCTCGTGGTTCGGCGAAGGGCACGTGACCTCGCGCAATTCCCATTACCAGGTGACCTACGGCCGCCTGGCTTACGAATTCTTCCGCTCCCTGGGGGTGCAGCCCGTACGGGCCACGGAGAAACGGGTCCCCGAAGCCATTTGGCGCGCGCCGCGGGAAGCCGTGGTGGGCTTCCTGCAGGGCCTGTTCTCGGCCGATGGTACGGTCCAGGTGCAGCCCCACAAGCGGGATTGCACCGTGCGCTTGGCCAGTTCCTCCCGCAAACTGCTGGAAGATGTGCAACTTTTGCTGCTCAACTTCGGTATCGTCTCCCGGATTTACCGACGCCGCGATGCCGACGTGCACCTGCTGCCCGATGGCCGCGGCGGCCTGCGGCTTTACGAAGTGGCGGCCCAGTACGAATTGGTCATCGGCCGGGAGAACCGAGACCGTTTTGCCCAGGTCATCGGCTTTGCCGACGCGGAAAAGCAGGCCAAACTCCTGGCCTTCGTGGAAGGCCAGACCCGGGGCCCCTATCGAGAGACCTTTGAGGACGAAATCGAAAGCATCGAACCCGCGGGCTTTGCGGATGTCTACGACCTGGAAGAGCCCGAGACCCACAGCCTGATTGCCAACGGCCTGGTCTGCCACAACTGCGGTGAACAATGGTTGGGTCCCTATGAGAACTGTTGCCTGGGTTCCATCAACCTGGCCAAGCACGCCACGCCCGAGGGGGGTGTGGATTGGGAGAAACTGGCCGACACCGTGCGCCGCGCGGTGCGCTTCCTGGACGATGTGGTGCAGGCCAACCAGTACGTGCCCGCGGTGCCGCAGCTCAAAGAGGCCGCGCACCGCAACCGCCGCATCGGCCTGGGCATCATGGGCCTGGCCGATCTGATGTACATCAACGGCATCCGCTACGGTTCCAGGGAAGCCCAGGAGTTCGCGGCCCAAATCATGGAGTTCATCCGCTTCCATGCCATGAAAACCAGCATCGAACTGGCCCGGGAGCGGGGGCCCTTCCCCGGCATCAAAGGCAGCATTTACGACCCGGAGAACCTCAAATGGAAGCCGCCCATCTGGCCCGACTGGCTGGGCGGCGGTCCGCAGACCGATTGGGGCCGCCCCGAACTGGACTGGAACGAAATCGTGGAGGGCATCAAGAAGTACGGCATCCGCAACGCGGCCCAGTTGACCATTGCGCCCACCGGAACAATATCTACAGTTTCTGGCGTGGAAGGCTACGGGTGCGAGCCTGTGTTCGCCCTGGCCTATTACCGCTACGTC
>JALXBY010000008.1 GCA_026991215.1 Anaerolineales bacterium | reverse complement strand
TCGGGCTGCCGCGCCGGGCAGAGACGCCCGGCGCTACAGGTGGGGGGCGGTGCCCCGCGCTCCCGTCGGGCCTCCGTGCCGCCGGGGTGGAGCGTGGGCATCTCCTGCTCCAGCCCGGTGGGTGTGGGTTGCGCGGTCAGCACCTGTTCCACCGCCTGGACGAACTCGGCCACCGAAGGGTAACGGTCTTCCGGCCGTTTGGCTAAGGCCCGCTCCAGCACGGCTTCCAGTTCGGCCGGCAGGTCGGGGCGGAAGCGTCGAATGGGCGGCGGCGGCTCGGTCAGGTGCAGGAACATGACCCGGCTGGGGGTTTCGGCCTGGAAGGGCGGCTGCCCGGCCAGCATGTGGTAGAAGAGCACGGCCAGGCCGTACTCGTCGGCCCGGGCGTCGATGTCCTTGCGGCCTTCGATTTGTTCGGGACTCATGTACGTGGGCGTGCCCATGAGTTGCGCGCCGGTCAGGGTCTCGCTCATGGCGGCCAGCCGCGCGATGCCGAAATCCGTCAGGTAGGCCGCACCGTAGCGGTCGAACAGCACGTTGCTGGGTTTGACGTCGCGGTGGATGATGCCGGCTTTGTGGGCGGCATCCAGGGCCGAACCCACCCGCTTGAGCACGGCCAGGGCCTCATGTATGGGCAGGGGTCCCTGGGCCAGCCGCTTCCGCAGGTCCCCTTCCATCAACCGCATGACCAGGTAAAGGTGCCCCTCCTCTTCCCCGGCGTCGTAAATGGGCACGATGGCCGGATGCTCCAACTGGCTGACGACCTTAATCTCTCCCAGGAAGCGACTCCGAAACACCGGGTCCCGGGCCAGGATGGGGATGAGCACCTTGACCGCGACTTCCCGCTCCATCAAGGGGTCGTACCCACGGTACACGGTGGCCATCCCGCCCTGACCGATGATTTCCCGAAGTTGATAGCGCCCCAGTTTGTTGAGCATAAGCGATCAACTCCCTGACCAGGATGAGGGTAACGATGGCGCCGGCGTCTTGCTGTGCAACACGTACCGGAAGGCCAGCATACCCAGACCAAAGTAAAACCAAAAGGTCAGGATGCGGTACGTCAGGGTCACCGCGATGGCATCGCCCAGGGCAAAGCCAAAGGAAGTAAGGGTCACGATGAGGGCGCCTTCGGCAAAGCCCAGGCCGCCGGGCACGGGGGAGACCACCAGGAACAGGTGCACCACCATGTAGGCCGCGACCAGGGTGCCGGGGGAAAGGGGAACCCGAAAGGCCCGAAAGGAAACGGCCATGACCGCCATCAGCCAGAACTTATCGCTCAGGCCCAACAGCGCGGGGAGCACCAGGGCCTGAGGTCGGTTCCGGAGCAGGCGCAGGCCCTGGGCCAGGTCGTGGGCGAAATGGGCGGCCTGTTCGGGCCGGGCGAACCGCTGCAACCAGGGCTGCCGTTGGCTCCAGCCCTGCACGCGGCGGGCCAAACCCGTGGTCAGACGCATCCAGATGCCTGGCGCATGCATGCCCACAAGGACGCCTAACAACAGCAACAACACCAGGGCCACCATGAACGCGGCCGCGGTGATTTCGGTCCAACCGAGGCGATGCCGGCGGAGCAACACCCAAAACCCCACCATCATCACGGCCAGGAAGCCCATGTGTTCGAAGAAGAGGTACAGGGTGCCCGCGGCCAGGGCCCGGGAAGAGGACCGGTTCCGGCGATGGGCATCGGCGGCCAGCAGTGCGATGCCGCTTACCCCGCCGGTTGGGGCCACCAGGTTGAGGAAGAACGAAGCCACCACCATCGCGGCCAGCCGAAAATAACTTTCCTCCAGGTGCAGCGCCCGGTACAGCCAGTACAGGAGCAGGGTGGACTCGGCCACCCATCCCAGGGAAAAAACCAGCCCCAAGGCAATCCACCACAGGTCTCCGGCCCGTACCACACTGAAAGAAGAAAGCAACGCCGCCCGGTAACGCCACAAGAAACCCAGGCCCAGCACCAGGACCAGAATCCAAATCCATCGTCGCATGTCCCCATTATAGCCCTTTGGTTCCGACGGGGCCGGATGGGGGTGTGGGATAACTTGTGAGGCCTTGGTGAGAGGGGCGGTCAATAGTTGGTCACCCGGTCCACCAGGCCGGCGCGGCGGGCATAGCGTTCACACGCGGTGAACACAACCCCGCCCAGGAGCATCACGCCTGCGGTCATGGCCGCGAGCAGGGCGAAGAGTTCCGGCGTCTCCAGGTGTGCGAAGGTGGGGAAGGCCCGGGCCGTGGAACCCACCAGGGTCCGGCGCAGCAGTTCCAGCCAGTAGGTGATGGGCAGGGCATAGCCCACGGGTCGCAACCACTGGGGAAGCACTTCCAGCGGGAAAATCGCGCCGCTGAACAGGAACAGCGCGCCGCCCACGGCCTCGCCCACGAACCAGGAATGATGCACCGTGAGCATGAGCACGCCGGCCAGCATCAGGCCCATGAAGGCCAGCATGGTCACGCCCAGGAACAACCCCGCGAGGAACAGGGGCCAGTTCACCGCGGCCCAGTCCAGCCGCAGGTGCAGGAAGAGCACGCCGCTGGCCAGCAACACCAGCACCGCGATGGTGGTAATCACGAACCGGGCCAGACCCCGGCCCAGCAGATAGGCCATGAAGGAAACCGGCGTGATGTACACGTAACGCAGCGTGCGGTAGTGCTCCCGGTCTTCGACCACGGCCCAGGAGACGCCTTGCAGCACCCCGCCCACGTACATGTAGAACGCGTTGCCCAGGTAGATGTAGGTGAACAGGGGATGCTCGAACGCGTTGCGGCTGACCACCGCGTACATGACCACCAAAATCGCGGCCGCGGCCAGGGGCTTGATGACCGAGTACACCGCGAACAGGAAGGGGTCGGTCCAGTTGGACTCAATCTGCCACCCCAGCCACGCGCCGACTTTGAAGCCGAACCAGAAGCGCCGTAAACCGTCCATGGTGCGCCTCGCACGGGCGGAATCTACTTGCGGCTCTCGGTGAGCCGGGCTTCCTGTTTGGCCAGGCGTTCCAGGTAGTCCAGCAGGAACTTGGCGGCCGCGATGAAGACCACGCTGAGCACGGCAAGCCCCGCCAGTTCGACGGAAACGGGCAGGAAGCCATAGCGTTCCCCGTCGGGGATGACCAACTGGCGCATGGCATCCAGGCCTAACGTCAGCGGGATGAAAGAAGCCAGCACAGCCACCCAGTAGGCCAGGCTGCGCACCGGGAAGTAAAAGCCCGAAAGCAGGTACACCGGCTCCTGCAACAGGTTGACCCAGTGCCAGGCTTCCCGGCCAAACAGCAGGAACAGGGAGGCGAACATCATGCCCATGCCGTACAGCGCGGCCAGGCTGAGGAGGAAGACGGCCAGCAGGGGGAGCCAGGCCTGGACCGAAAGTTCCACCCCAAAGAGCAGGGAACCCAGTACCAGGATGACCCCGGCCCGCAAGGTGGTCGCGGTCATGCCGCCCAGGGCCATACCCAGGAGGATGGCCATCATGGGCGCGGGGGCCATGATGTACAGCACCAGGTTGCCCGACTCGCGTTCCCAGTACAGTTGGCTGGACATCCCCCACAGCACGTTGAGCCAGAACGCGGTCATCGCGCCGCCCAAAATCACGAACCCGATGTAGGCTTCGGGCGCATCCAAAGCCCGATACACGAACACGTACGCGGCCACGCCAATCAGGGGCAGCAGGATATCGAAGGCCAGCCAGGATTTCTCCCGCTTCAACGCGATGATGCGGGGGTAGGCCCGGCCGATGACGGTCATGAAAAAGAGCCGCGCGGACCGGGCTTTGGGTACGCGTTCGGCCAGAACGCGGTCATCCCGCATGGGTTCCCTCCCCTTCGTCCAGCCCATGGCCGACCATGTGCACGAACACGTCTTCCAGGGTGGGTTCGCGTTTTTCCAGGGCCTCAAGCCGCACCCGGTGTTCGGTCAGGGTGGAAATCAGGGGACCCAGGGCCGCCTCGTCCTCCAGGTAGCAGTCCAGCCGTACGCCCGTGGGCGTAACGCGATACAGGATGCGCCGTACCCCGGGCAGGCGTTCCAGGGTCTGGGGGTTCAGCCCGTTCATGGGTCCGGTGCGGATTTGAAAGATGGCCTCCCGCTGCAGCCTGCGCTTGAGGTTGGTTGGCGTATCGCAGGCCAGGATGCGGCCGCCGTGGATGATGGCCACCCGGTCACAGAGTTCCTCGGCTTCGTGCATGTAGTGGGTGGTCAGCAGCACGGTGCGGCCGGGGTGCGCGGCCATCCAGGTGCGAATCATGCGGCGCACGTCCCGGGCCGCGGCCACGTCCAGGCCCAGGGTAGGCTCGTCCAGGAAGAGCACCTCGGGGTCGGTCAGGAACCCGCGCGCGATGTTCATCTTCTGGCGCAGGCCGGTGGAAAGGTCCGAGAGTTTGGTATGCATCCGGTCGAGCATGTTCATCTGTTCCAGCAGGCTGCGGATGCGGCGATGGGCCACCGGGGAAGGGATACCGTAGAACTGGGCGAACATCCACAGGTTTTCCCGGACCGTAAGCAGGCCGTACCCCGAAGTCTCGCCGCCCGAAACCATGTTGATGCGGGGCCGGATGCGATGCGGGGCTTCCATGACGTCGATGCCCAGCACCCAGGCGCGGCCCGAAGTGGGCGCGAGCAGGGTGGTCAGGATTTTGATGAGGGTGGTCTTGCCCGCGCCATTGGGACCCAACAGGCCGAACAGTTCGCCCCGGTACACGGTCAGGTTGACGTCGTCCAGGGCCACCAATTCGCCCTTACGTCCGGGTTCCCGCACCTTGTAGACCCGTCGCAAACGCTCGGTGCGAATGGCCCAATCCTGCCTGTCCATGGCGTCCCCCGAAGTGAGGCTGCGGTGCTTTGGATTGTACAGGCGCGGATGCAGATTGCAGGCGTGTTCGGGTTTTTGGGTTTCTGCATCAGTCTGCCAAAACAAAACGGGGGCGGCCGCGGCCACCCCCGTCTGGCAGGGCCGGTTGCCCCATTACTTCATGACCATGCTCAGCAGGTTCTGTACCGCGGGTTCCATCAACTGGAAGAAGGGCTTGGGGTACAGGCCAATCCAGAACATGAACACCAGCAGCGGCACCAGAACCAGGATTTCCCGCTTGGTCAAATCGGGCAGATGCTTGTTCTCTTCTTTGTCCAGGGGACCGAGGAAGACCTTCTGGTACATGGTCAGCGTATAAACGGCCGCGAAAATCACGCCCAGCACGGCAAAGCCTGCATAGAGGTAGGAACCCAACACCTTGGACCCCAAAGCGCCCAGTAGGATGTTGAACTCGCCCACAAAGCCGTTGAGACCCGGCAGGCCCATGGAGGAAAGGGCGGTAATCAGGGCGAAGGTCGCGTACAGGGGCATGACCTTCCACAGGCCGCCGAACGCGTCCAGGTCGCGGGTATGACGTCGTTCGTAAATCACGCCCACGATGAGGAACAGCGCGCCCGTGCTGATGCCGTGGTTAATCATCTGCAGGATGGCGCCTTCGATGCCCTGGGCCGTCAGCGCGAACAGGCCCAGCATCACGAACCCCAGGTGGCTCACCGAGGAATAGGCCACCAGTTTTTTCACGTCCCGCTGGGGGAAGGAGACCATCGCGCCGTAGAGGATGCCGATGACCGCGAGGGCCGCGATGTAGGGCGCGTAGTAACGGGCGGCATCCGGAAACAGCGCGATGTTGAAGCGCAGGAAGCCGTAGGTCCCCATCTTGAGCAGCACCCCGGCCAGGATGACCGAACCGGCAGTGGGGGCCTCCACGTGGGCATCGGGCAGCCAGGAGTGCAGGGGCCACATGGGCACCTTGATGGCGAAGGCCGCGGCAAAGGCCAGGAACAGCCAGAACTGGGCCGCACCCTTAATCGGCCCCGCCGCGAGGATGTCAGGATAGGCCACGGTGCCATACTGCAAGCCCAACCACACGATGGCCAGCAGCATCAGGATGGACCCGGCCATGGTGTACAGGAAGAACTTGATGGCCGCGTACATGCGCCGTGGGCCGCCCCACATGCCGATGAGGAAATACATGGGCACCAGGGTGAATTCCCAGAAGATGTAGAACAGGAACAGGTCCAGGGCCAGGAACACGCCCACCATGCCCACTTCCAGGAGCAGGAAGAAAATCATGAACTCCTTGACCCGCTCCTGGATGGCGGACCAGGTGGAAAGCAGGGCCAGCGCGGTCAGGCCCGTCGTCAGGAGCAGGAGCAGGATGCTCAACCCATCCACGCCCATGATGTAGCGGACCTGCAGTCCGGCCACGGTGAACCAGGGGCTATCGTAGACCAGTTGCAGGTTGGGGTTGGCCGGGTCGAAGAGGACGAGCACCCACAACGAAAGGCCCAGGGTGACCAGACTGGTCAGGAAGGCCACCCAGCGGATGGCCTTGACCTGCTCCCGCGGCAGGAACAACAGAATCAGCACCCCCACCAGGGGGAAGAAGGTCACCGCATTGAGGGGATGCGTCAGCAAAGCCGTGATGCCGCTCATGGGGTTCACCTCGTTGGGTTGGGGTTTACAGCAATCGCAAAAGGCGGAGAAACCGTTTTTGGGTTTCAGACACGGGTTGTGAAGACGCAATGAGCTCTTCCAGGAAGAAAACCGCGTTGATGCTGGCGCGCTGGCGGTGCCATTCCTCGCGGGCTGCTTCGGTGACGGCTGCCTGCCGCAAAACCAATACGGTCGCGGCCGCCGGGTGTTCGTCCTTGATGCGCTGAAGGGTTTTCACCGCCGCGCCAATGCGTTCCAGGACGCCGGAGGGGTCCTTCCCACCCTTGACCTCTACCGCGGCCAGTACTTCGTCTTCTCTGCGCACCCGGATATCCGGTTCCGAGGCCCGTTCTACCACAAGCCCGCCTTTCTGCCAGATGCCGCGCCCCCGGGAACGCCATCCCTGCGAGCGCAGTACATGGGAAAGCCAGGCCCACAGGGTGCTTTCGGCTTCCTTCCCTTTGCGATTTCGCCAGCTGCCATCGGCCTGGGCGCCGGCGCTCATGCCCCGCCATAGCCACAGCTCTTCCTCCCGCAGATCCTCGTCGCTATTGACTAAAGTGCTGATAATCTGGTTGAACCAGTAGGCCAGTTTCTTCGCTTCTTGAAGGGTAGGCTGGCGTCTGCCTTCTTCCAGCGCGGTTACATTCTGCCCCATCTGCTGCATGGATTTCTGGGAGACCATCGCCAGCATACGATAGTAAGCCACAGCCCCGGGTACCTGTTGCAGGGCCCTGGGATGGGCAAAGACCAAAATGGGCTTGATGCCCCGATGGATGACCTTGTTCCAGGCTTCTTCTGCAATGCCCAGGGCTTTCAAATCCCATGTCCACATGGCCGCCTCGCTGGAAATCTCGTTCAGCTCGTCAAAGAGCTCAACCAACCGCCATTCATGCAACTTTTGGTGGAAGAAGAGACTTCGGAGCAGCTGCTCGTCGTGCCGGGCGTTCATGCGGGTTTTCTCCACAAAAGGATGCTTTCCCGCACCGGCTGGCGTCCGTACTTCTTCATCTGCTGGGAGCTGTTCCCCTTGAAACGAGCGACCAGGATGCTTTCCACCTGAAAGCCCAATTCTTCGGCCAAATCGCTCAGAATCAGGTCCACGGGGACGTGTTCCCCTTCAAAGCGTACGTTATCTACCACCATGACCACACGGCCTCTGGGGGCCAGCACGCGATACATTTCCCCAAGGACCCGCTTCATGTCCACGAAATAGGCCCGCAGCATAATGGGAATGCGGGGGTTGTTTAGGTCTTTTTTACTCAAAGCCTCTTCAATCTCGGCCACCGCGGGGTGAGGCGGCGGCTCGTTTTCGGCGTCCAGCCTGGATTCAATGTGGGAACGCAGCACCGCGTGGCGGAGGCGGCGCAGTTCCTCAAAGTTGCGCACGAACCCAAAGCAAAGTTCCAGGCTGTACGTGCGGGTGTAATCGTAGCGGTTGGCGTAAGGCGGCGAGGTGATGATTAACCCCGCCGGCCCGGGTAGCGGGAGTTCCGTCAGCGCGCGGGCATCACCTTCCAGGATCAGCGGCTCGGGGCCCCATGTCTCCCGTGCCCGCAGGATGCGAAAGGTTTGCAAGTCCTCCTCAGCCCGCACCACCATTTCCTGTAGGGCGTCGTCGGGGTCGCGCAGGGGCTTTTGTGGGCGAAGCCGAAGGAACTGCCCGTCCTTGGTGGTTCGGCTGCACGGTTCCAAAATCGCAAGGAAAAGCACCCAAAAGACGTCCTTGAGTGGGGGCTCCAGAGTGGCAATGGCTCGTTTCCATTGCCGCAAACGAAGGAGAATGGGTTCAGGAAAAGCCCGTTGAATGATGGGTACGTCGTCGGCAATGGGGGCTGGCTCAAGGGAGGCCACCCGGTCCCGCAGGTGGCGGAAGGCCTGTTGCAAACGTCCGGGTTGAATCCGGGTGAGGGCGATAAGGCCGCGCGCGATGGCCACCGCGACCGGGAGTTTGTCCACGCCTATTCCAGGCAGACCCATGCGCATGGCCGTATATGGCGTGGTTCCCATACCCATGAACGGGTCCAGGACCCAGGGGGATGGCAGTTCGGCTTTCAGGGACTGGAGGAAACGGCGCACCAGGGCAAAGGAAAAGGCTTCTTTGTAGCGGTACAGGCGTAACCCAGGCACGTGCTTGTTCCCAACGTACGAAACCCACTTCCCCCATTGCAGCGCGTACTGCAGCCGGGGGGCATATTTGGCCTCCAGCCGGCCGCGTTCCTGTTCACCCGCGGCCTGCGGGCGTTCCAAGACCAGGAGGGGGAGCTGTTTACCCGTATGCATCCTGCTTGTTTACGAAACTTCAAGTGTTCTTCAAGCCGGGGCCTTTATGAAGCCGCCGCCGAGAGCATCAGCTGTGCCCGGCCTTTGAGTCCTGCTTCGACCAGGGCGCGCAGCACCTGGCTGGCAAAAAGCACTTCAATCAACACGATTTCATCTTCCGGCGAGAAATGCACGACAATCGGCCCCGCCTGTTCAGCGTGGTCGATGGGTGCTTGAGGCGCAATCTCTATGAGCAGGATGTCATCCTCGCGTTTGTACAGGACATCCACAGCCCGGCCTCCAAACTGCGGCTTTCCCACAGAAGACAGCCTTCACCACAACACCCACACCACGTAGGCCAGCATGGCCACCACGCCCAGCATGACGGCCAGCGCGTAGTTGCGCACGTAGCCCGTTTGCAGGCCGCGCAGTACCTGGGCCAGGCCCTTCACCGCGTTG
>JALXBY010000007.1 GCA_026991215.1 Anaerolineales bacterium | reverse complement strand
GCGCTACGCCAAGAGGAAATCCGTGCCCTGGAACGCCTGATAGATCGTCTGCATAACCTAAGCGACCATGACAGCAAGAGCGCGCGCTTATTGAAAGATTTGCGGGAAATTCTGAGCCAGCGTGACAAGGTGATTGTCTTCACCCAGTACACCGACACTTTGGACTACCTGCGCGAGCGCCTGAAAGCCGTCTACGGTACAGCGGTGGCTTGTTATAGCGGTCGTGGTGGCGAGCGATGGGACGGTGCCCGTTGGCGGACGCAGAGTAAAGAAGAGGTCAAGAATGCCTTTGCCCACGGTGAAGTGCGTGTGCTGCTGGCGACCGACGCGGCCAGCGAGGGTCTTAATCTACAAACTTGTGGGGTGCTCATCAATTACGACATGCCTTGGAACCCTATGCGGGTCGAACAACGTATTGGCCGCATTGACCGCATTGGGCAACGCTACGATGAGGTGTGGATTTACCATTACTTCTACAAAGGCACCATCGAGGAAAAGATATACCGCCGTTTAGGCGAGCGCATCGGCTTCTTCAAACAAGTTATCGGTCCTTTGCAGCCCATTCTCCTGCGGGTGGAAGATTTGTTGGAACAACTGGCTATACTGCCGCCGGAAGAGCAAGAGGCCCGTCTGGAGAAGGCACTTCAACAGTTAGAGCAGACAACCGCAGCCACCGCCTTTGATCTGGATGCGTGGAGTGAACAGGTCTCCAAAACACAAAAGGCACCACCTCCACCTTGGACGCCGGCAGCGTTGGCCCAATGGGTGGCCGAGAGTCCGGCCCTACAATACGGGCTGCATCCCATCAGCGACAACATTTTTTCACTGGATGACGGCAAAGGGGGCAGCCTGCAGGTGACTTTTCGCCCGGAGGTATTCGATGCGCATCCCAATAGCGTACGTTTGCTTACTTACGGCACTCCTCTGTGGGAAACGTGGCTGCTTCGCCTGCAAGCCACAGCGACCCTAGCGGCGGAAAAAAGCGAGCCCAAACGCATTCTGGTGCTCCAAGATGACGGTCCGCCGCGCACCGTGGCCTGGTATATCCGCACCGAAGATGGACAAATTCGCCGCCTGGAGACTTTGGACACTTTGCGACAGGTTCTTAATCACTGGCGTAACCTGCCTCCTTGGGACGCTACCAGCCAATCGCAGGCTGAGGCTGACTTCGCTCATATCGTACGACAACGCCAGAAGCAACTGCAAGCCAACCGCGAAGCCAACCGCCGCTTTCGCCGCAGCGCATTGCGCGCCCGGGGGATAACTTTACTGCGCAAGGCCGCAGCCTTGGCACTGGCCATGGCCGAACGGGAACCCTTATTCGCCCGCCATCGGCCTTCACCGGCCCAAGCCTGGCAACAAGTACACCAATGGGGTAAGCCTTTTGTGACCGCGGCCTATATTCTGAAGGATGATATCCACATGGACGCGGTTGATTTCGAGGCTTTAGTAATTTTCCGTCAGGGCAAACGGCAAGACTATACCCGGGCTCGTTATCGTCTGGCCACAGAACTTGAGGCTTGGTTGAAAGACTGGCACAAATTATGACAAAGCATGTCTCCAAAACTTATACAGGGCCTACCGCCTACTATCCGTAGATTCATACATAAACCAATACAGCCTTTCTCTCAAGAGGCCCATATCATGGTCACGCCTCCTTGGCTTCCTGACCGCCGCGGATCACACGTACCCACCCCGATTCCAAAACGCGGCCCACCGTTGGTCCAGTTCCTCCCAGGCGAGAACATGCTGATGCGTTTTGCTCAAAAGGCTGTGAATGTCATCCAGCAAAAGGTTCATATCGCGCTGCCATTTTGAATACCTCTCCAGAAAGTCGAGCGCCGCGTCACCCTCCCAGCCCCATTTAACCCGTTGCGATATTCGCTCCATTTGAAGCACCATATCTTCCATGTCCCATACGGTACGCTGCAGCCGCTCCAGAGCCTGAAACAAGGTGTAAAGCTCCATGTACAGGCGCATCTTCCTCGTCCTTAGTCGTGCACGAAGATGCGAATGATGCCCAACCGTTTGCGCCCAAAACCTCGCACCAGGGGGATATCATTGGCATTGATGGCTCCGGCTTGGGCAATGCGGATGTTGGCCAAATCGGTAATCTGCTGCCCCGGACGCACCACGGCTACATGGTCTGGGGTGACCACGACCGCCATTTTACCACTATTGACATAGCGCTCCAGTTCCTGCAAGTTGGAGACAGCGACTTCTTTCCAGCCCTGCTCCGCGGCGCGAATCGGCGCGTTCGCGTCGGTGAAATAACGCCATAGGTCCGGCATGCCAATGGTGGCGGGGTCGCGTGGATTGATGCCCCATTGCGCTTTCGTAGGGAAGGGGTGTCCCATGGCCCGAGCCACATCGCCGGCAAAGGTATTGCAGAAAGTGATATCGTTGTTGGGGCCAGGACGTACAATGGGCGCATAGCGGGGGTTGTGCCCCACACCGAATTGGTTGATAACATCCTGATAACGATTAGGATCACGGTTCGAAGGGCCACTGGTCACAGGGACATGCTTCAAAGGCCATTGACCGGGTTTGCCGTAGGTAGAGGTAGTCCCCGGGGCTGGGGTTCGGCCATCATAACGGGGGGTATAGGACGAGGAGGTCTGTCCCGTCCCTCCCGAAGCGGATTGGCCCGAACCAGAGTCTCCCTTGCCGCCTGCTGCGCCCGAGGGCTCGTTTTGTGGAGTCTGCCGTGGAGTTATGACAACCGTGCCTGCGCTAACGCCAGCACCCACTGCAGCAG
>JALXBY010000006.1 GCA_026991215.1 Anaerolineales bacterium | reverse complement strand
TTCCTGGGCGGCGGCCTGGGCCAGGCCGGCGAAGATGGGTACGCGCTTTGGCCCCCGGTGATGCTGCAGGCCCCATTGCAGCACCGGGGCCCCGGGCCATTGCAGTTCCCCCGCCCACTGCAGCAGCCGCCGGAGCAGGTCCTGGGGCAGTTCGGCCGCGAGGTCGCACAACCGCAGGAAAAGCCAGCCCGCGGCCTCCGCGTCCTCCAGCGCCCGGTGCACGGGCTGTACCGGCAGGTTCAACTCCCGGGCCAGGGCGGGCAGGGAATACCCCGCAGCCCGGGGCAGCAGCACCTGGGCCGCGGCCAGGGTATCCGCGATGGGGTGTTGGGCGAACAGCCCCTGGAGGTTGAGGAACGGCAGGTCGAAGTCCCGCAGGTTATGGCCCACGAGCAGGCGATTCCCCACGAAGGCCCGCAGTTTTGGGAGCACCTGGGTGATGTCGGGCGCGTCCGCGACCATGTCGTCGTGGATGCCCGTGATTTCCGTGACCTGGGGCGGGATGGGCTGCCCAGGGTGGACCAGGGTGCTCCAGCGGTCCACAGGCTCCCCCTGGACGAAGCGCACGGCGGCAATCTCAATGATGGCGTGCCGCTGGGCGTCCAGCCCGGTGGTCTCCAGGTCCAGCGCGACGAAGTCGGGGTACATGGGGGGTCCTCGGGAGCAGTCAGCGGTCGGCAGTCAGCAGTCAGCAGTCAGAAGTCGGCAGTCGGCGGTCGGCGGACTGCGCACTGCGGACCGCGGCTTACCCCATACGGGGGTGGTCCAGGAGCACGGTATCCGGCCCGCGGGCGATTTCCCAGGGGTAGACGATGTAGGCATCGGTGATGGCCGCGTAGTAGTCGGGCCGCAGGTCGCCGAACAGGTTGCGGTAGGGGTTGAAGTGCAGCACGCAGGTGTAAGGCTCCCCGCCCGCGGCAATGACCCGGGCCCGAACCGCGGTCATGGTGCGGCCCGAACCCCAGACGTCGTCCACAATCAGCACCTTGCGGCCCTCAAGGAGGTGGTCTTCGGGGAACTGCAGGAACTTGGGCCAGGCCACGAGTTTGGCCCGTTCCATTTCCAGGGTGGCGGGGAAGTCCACGGCCGCGGTCAGGATGTGCAGGATGTTCAGGGCCTCGGCCAGAATGCCGCCGGGCACCAGCCCCCCGCGGGTGATAATCAGCATGGCATCGAATTCCACATCGAACTGGGGGATGAGATGGTCGATGAGGCGGTCCACGTCTTCCCAGGTGAGCACTTCGCGGCGCATATGTCCTCCCTTGGGGTGGAATGAAGCGTTCCGGGCCCCGCGGGGCTACCGGTCGGGTTCTGCGTTGGGGAAGAGGGGTGGCTGCGCCTGGGGCGGCGGGTAGCCCAGATGTTGATACGCCCTTGGCGTGGCCACCCGGCCCTGGGCGGTGCGTTCCAGCAGGCCCAGGCGGAGCAGGTAGGGTTCGACCACTTCCATGAGGGTATCGGGCGCCTCGCTGACCGCGGCGGCCAGGGTGTTGAGGCCAACGGGTCCGCCCCGGAACTTTTCGATGAGGGTACGGAGCACCCGCCGGTCCACCTCGTCCAGGCCCAATTCGTCGATGTGCAACATGGCCAGTGCGTCCCGGGCCACGTCCCGGTCGATACGGCCCTGGGCGCGGACCTGGGCGTAATCCCGGACCCGGCGCAACAGGCGCAGGGCGATGCGGGGCGTGCCCCGGGCCCGCCGGGCGATTTCCCGCAGGCCATCTTCGGTAGCCTCAATGCCCATGTGCCGGGCGGCCTGGGCCAGGATTTGCTGCAGCGCGTCCTCGTCGTAGAAGTCCAGGCGCAGCACCGCGCCAAAGCGGGCCCGCAGCGGCGCGCTGACCAGGGCCAGACGGGTGGTCGCGCCAATCAGGGTGAAGCGGGGCAGGCGGAGCCGCACCGCGCGTGCGGCCGGGCCCTTGCCCAGGACGATGTCCAGCGCGAAGTCCTCCATGGCCGGGTACAGGATTTCCTCCACGGCCTTGGGGAGGCGGTGGATTTCGTCGATGAAGAGAATATCCCCAGCCCGCAGGTTGGTGAGGATGGCCGCGAGGTCACCAGCCCGCTCGATGGCCGGCCCCGCGGTCACCTTGATGTTCACCCCCATCTCATGGGCCAGGATGTGGGCCAGGGTGGTCTTGCCCAGGCCGGGGGGGCCATAGAAAAGCAGGTGCTCCAGGGGTTCCCCCCGCTGTTGGGCCGCCTCCAGGAGCACCTGCAAGGTTTCACGCACGCTTTCCTGGCCAATCCATTCCCGCAGGCGTCGAGGCCGGTAGGCCCAGCCGCCCTGTTCTTCGCCTTCCTGGGCCTGGGGCGTCACCAGTCGTCGCTCGGTTGCCATACCTTGTGCTCCGGGGTTCAACCACGCCCTTCATTATAGTCGCAATCCCCCACGGTGAACGCGGGATGGGCGGATGCCAAAACCCTGGGAAAAGCCCCTTAAACAACGAGCCGACCCTGTGAAGGGCCGGCTCCCCGCCCGGAGGAAGGAGGAGAAGAGATGCTCGCCTGCTGCGTTTACAGTGTACATCTACCAGGGCCTCTGGAGTTTTACCCTTCCCTTACGCTTTCCTTACACCCACCACCGACCAACGACGAACGACCACCGGCCATCGACGAACGAGGGTGCGTGCAAAAGTTGCCGAATCAGGCGGCCAGGGGGAGGGGGTTCCGTAAACGACGGAGGAACGCCGTCCGGGCTTTGAGGGTGAGTTCAGCCCCATCTTCGGTCCAGTGCGCCCCCGAAACCGTCATGCGTCCGGCAAC
>JALXBY010000005.1 GCA_026991215.1 Anaerolineales bacterium | reverse complement strand
CGGTCAGGGCTTCCGCCACATGGCCCAGGGTCCAGCCAGGGGTCATGGCCGTATCCCTCCTTGGGTCTGGGCCTGTTCCCGCACAGGCTGGGAAGGAGGAACCCCCAACATCACCACCAGGCGGGAGACCACCTCCCGGAACACGGGCGCGGCCGTGAGGGAGGCCCAGCCGTCCTGGGCGCGGGGGTCTTCCAGCCAGACCAGGACGAGGAACTGGGGGTCGTCCACCGGGCCCCAGCCCACCATGGTGGCGTCCAGGAGGTCTTCGGGGTCCAGGGGGTTGAAGGCGGTGCCGGTCTTGCCCGCCAGCACGTACCCGGGGACCACCGCGTTTTCGTAGGAATCGCTTTCCAGGGCCTTGGCCAGCAGCCGGGCCACGGTCCGGGCCGTTTCCGGGGAGACCACCCGCCGCACCGCGGTGGGCCGGCCCACGGGGTAGGCCTTCCCACCCTCCAGGCGGTACGCCACCAGGTAGGGCCGCATGTATACGCCATCGTTGGCCAGGGCAGCCATGGCTGCCGCCAATTGTAACGGGGTCACCGAGATGGCATGGCCAAACCCCACCCGGGACTGGTCCACACAGGTGTTCACCGAAAAGGTGCCGGAATCCTCGGCGTCCAGGTCCACGCCGGTGGGCCGGCTGAAGCCGTAGGCCTCCAGGTAGCGGGCCAGGGTCTCCCTGGGGATGCGACGGGCAATGTTGGCAAAGCAGGTGTTGAGGGAAAGGGCCAGGCACCCCACCAGGTCCTGGGTGCCGTGGCCCTGCCAATCCCAGTTGCGGACCGGCGCGATGCCGCCGCAGGCCTGTTCGAGGCCCGTATCCTCATAGCGGAAGTCCACATTGATGGTGGCGCTTTCCAAAGCAATGGAAAGAATCAGGGGCTTCATGACCGAGCCTGGTTCGTAGGCATGGCTTACGGCCCAGTTCCAGCCCTGGTCCTGGTACTTGTTGAGGAAGCGCAGCACGTCCTCATACGAGCGCAGGTTGGGCCGCGGGGACATGGCCATGGCCAGAATCTCCCCGGTCTTGGGCCGCAGGATGAGAATCACGCCCCGCCGGGCCTGGTAGGTCTCCAGGCCCCGGTCCAGGACTTCCTCGGCCATGGCCTGAATCGCGGTATCCAGGGTGAGCACCAGGGCCGGGGCATCCTGGGGGAAGCGAAAGGCCGCAGGGTCCAGGGAAAAGGGGTCGTAGGCGATGGTCTCCAGCACGGGGGAGCGGTACAGCCAGCGCTGGTAACGCCCCTCCAGGCCGTAGTTGCCAACCAAAGGGGGCATCCAGGGTTCGGTCACGTCCTCCCGCTGGGAAACGAAGCCCAGGACATTCGAGGCCAGGTCGCCCTGGGGGTACACCCGCTCCATGCGGGGGATGAAGCGGAAGATGTCCCAGTTCTTGGGGTCCAGGGGACCTTCCTCGCCCTGGCGGTACCAGTCGCGGATGCGTTCGGCCAGTTGTTCCCGCTGGGCCACGGTCACGTTGGCGCTGAGCATGACCACGGCCTGGGGCCGGGCCAGGGCCCGGGCCACCAGGTCGGTCTCCAGGCCCAGGATGGGGGCAATCCCCCGGGCCACGGTCTTGGGGTCCCGGATGCCGGCCGTGGCCACGTCCAGCTGGTAGACCAGGCGGTTGCCGGCGAGAAGCACGCCGTTGCGGTCCACGATGACCCCGCGGGGCACGGGGTAGACGCGGGTTTCCCAGGCCAGGGTGCGGGTGGGGTCCTGACGAATCAAATCCCAGGCCGGGCTGAGTTGAAGCCAGACCAACCGCACCGCGATGCCCAGGGCCAGGAGGAAGAAAAACGCGGCGATGCCGTGCAGGGTGTACCGGAAGGCGTCCTGGGCAGAGCGTTCGCCCGGCGGTTCCGGGGGATGGACCAGGGGTCGGGGCAGGGTCACACGCCTCATGGGGCTTCCTCCTGGGTGGGCTGGGGCGTTGGCAGGCCCAGCACCTTCCCCCACCAAAAGCGGACCACCCGCCACAGGGAGACGCGATAGGGTTCCGGCAGGGGCCGCGGCTGCGCAGGAACCGGCGGGAGTTGGGGCACCGAAGGCAGCGAGGCGGCCGGTTGCGGGGCCGGGAGGAACACGACTTCCTCAGGACGGGGCCAGCGCCAGGTGGGTTCTTGGGGTTCTTCGGCGCGGCGGGCTTCCCGGGGCGCGGTGCGCAGCAGCCGCTGCGCGACCAGCAGCCGGGCTTCCCGCTCGGCCTGCAGCGCGTACAGGGCCTGGATTTCCCACCACAACCGCCAGTTCTCCTCCCGCAGGGTCTGAATCTGGGTCCACACGTACACCGTCTGGTTGGCCACGTGCAGATGCAACACCAGCCCCCCGGCCAGCAGCACGAGCAGCCAGAACCAGCGGACCAGCCGGTGCTTCCGGGCGGTCCACATCCGGCGCCAGCGGCGCCAGCGATAGGCCCTGGTGGTGGAAGCCGGCTCATGCATGGGCAAGACGCTCCACGACCCGCAGCCGCGCGCTGCGGGCCCGGGGGTTCCGGGCTACTTCTTCCGGCGAAGGCCGCATGGGGAAGGGTTTAATCAGGCGCACCTGGGCCTTGTGGCCGCAGGTGCACACGTAGGCCTCGGGCGGGCAGAGGCAGTCCTGGCTTTCCCGCTTGAAGAAACGCTTGACGATGCGGTCCTCCAGGGAATGAAAGGCGATGACGGCCATCCGGCCGCCCGGCCTCAGGGCTTTCAGGGCCAGGGGCAGGAAGCGCTCCAGGTTCTCCAGTTCCTTGTTGACCGCGATGCGCAGGGCCTGAAAGACCCGGGTCGCGGGGTGGAAACCAGGACGCTCGAAAGGGACCACCTGGGCGACCAGGTCGGCCAGTTCCCTGGTGGTGCGCAGCGGGCGGTGGCGCACGATGGCCCGCGCGATGCGGCGGGCATGCCGCTCTTCGCCGTATTTCCAGAAGAGTTCGGCCAGGGCCTCCTCGGTGAGGGTGTTGACCAGGTCGGCCGCGGTGGGCCCGCCGCGGGTGGGGTCGAAGCGCATGTCCAGGGGGCCTTCGTGTTGGAAGGAAAAGCCCCGCTCCGGCCGGGCCAGTTGCAGGGAGGAAAGGCCCAGGTCCAGCAGGATGCCATCGACCTGGTCCCAGCCCAGGCGGGCCAGTTGGGTGGGCAGGGTCACGTAGGAAGCGTGGGCCAGGTGGACCCGCGGGCCAAAGGGCTGCAACCGCTGCCGGGCAAGGGTCAGGGCTTCGGGGTCCACGTCCAGGCCCAGCAGGTGCACGTCCTCCGCGGCGGAAAGGATGGCTTCCGCGTGGCCCCCGGTGCCCACGGTGGCGTCCACATAGCGGCCCCCGGGCTGCACCTTGAGGGCCTCCACCACCCGGTCCACCATGACGGGCACGTGCAGGGGGGCCTGGGATGGGGTCCGTTGCGGTTCAGCCATGGCCGCCATCCTCCTGCAGGATGACGTGGAACACGGCAAACCGCTGGGCCCGGGTTTCGGGGTCGGTCAGGGCCTGCTGCTGGGCCGCCCAGCCTTCCGGGGTCCACAGTTCCACATAGTCCCCCACGCCGACCACGACCACCTCCCGCGCCAGGCCTACCTGTTGCCGCAGGGGTCCCGGGATGCGGATGCGCCCGGAAGCGTCCATCTGAACGGGCGCGGCCATGGCGAACATCAGCCGGCGCAACTGGCGGGCCGTGGGGTCGGTCAGGCTCAGGCGCTGCACCTGGCGGTACAGGGCCTGAAAGGGGGCCGGAGGCAGGAGCATCAGGTTCTGGTCCAGCCCCAAGAGCACATACCCGCCCTCCCGGAAGGCCTCCCGAAAGGGCGCGGGGAGGAAGAGCCGTCCGGCGGCATCCAGGGTGTGACGGAACTCGCCCAAGAACATGTGTTCGTGCCTGCCCTAAAAAGGGGAAACGCCGGGAACCCCGGCGCCCCAGTTTGCACCACAACACACCAGTTTGCCCCAAGTATACACCAAAGGGCTGTGGGATGGGCCTGGAACCCTTCACTTGAAAGGTGGACGGACATAAAATACCAACTGCCCACCATGCCCCAAACCGGAAGCACGCGTATGGCTCGATTCTGGGTCAACCCCAATGTGCCTGTTGAGGATGCGTTTTCGCCGGTGTTCCTTGATGCCCTCCATTTGTTTGGCGCGGAGGTGGACATCCTTCTCGGGTGGGATGTCCTTGGAAAGGCAGGGTTTTCCATGGATATCCTGACGCCCAAAGCGTGGTACCTGGGATGGGTCGTGTTGCCCCAAGAGGAGAAAGCGCCCTTTGGGAAGACGGTCGAACCCGCATCTTTGCGTGAAGGCCTGCAAGCCCGCCTGGAAGCGCTGAAACAAATGCTGCCCCAGCAGGGCGACGAAGCGCCCCTGCTGCGTTTTTTCGTCTTCTTCCCCAAAGGCCGACCGAAATCCTGGCCAGAAACGGCCGGGCAAAGGCCCAGGAACACCGTTCGAGAGGCGTTACAGGAGCCAGCAGGTTTACGTCTTACGGCCTTTGAAAACCCGCGCGATTTGCTTGCCGAGATTTGGCTTGACCGGCTACGTCTTGGCAAACCCGCCGCCGGGGTTCAGCCCCCACGATTTCCTCCGCCCTTGCAAGCAACGCGCCGTATAGGGGACCACACGGTCGGAACGCTGAAACTCCCCGCGGCTCTGCTTCTGGAAGCAGGGCGCAAACTTGCCTTTTACCGTCTTGACCCGTCCGTGCAGGCCCCTGGGGAACCGCGGCATCCTTCCCCTGTGGAGATTTCTTGGTGGTCCTTGCTCCTTGTCCCGCCGCTTACGGCCTTCCTCTTGCGCGCGCTTATCTCCATGGCCGGCGCAGCGGTGCCCAAGTCCTGGCAGGCGTTCGGGGTCGGGGCTTTGCTGGGGCCTTTACTGGGCGGTTTTCTGCTTTACCTACAGGTGCAGGGCTTACGTAACCTGCAACGCCGCGTATGGCTGCTTCTGGCCTTCGCAGGGTTCAGCCTTGGTGCGCTTTGGATGGCGGACGCCCAGCAGGGCTGGTTCGGCCTTTTCGGTTTCATGGCTGGCGGTTTGTTGACCTGGGCTGTATCGTGGGTTTTCCGATGGCGCGCGTTCATCGCCGGTTGGGCCTGGGGGACGTTGTTCTGGTTCCTGCTTTATCTCATCTGGGCCTGGTTTTTCTCATGAGACACACGAACCCCATCGGGAGGTGCCAGGGATATGCCCCGTGTGCGTTGTGAGTACTGCGGTCGGGTGCTGGAAAAGTGGCGGCCAGAGTGCCCCTCATGTGGCGCGCTGCTCGCGCCCCCGCCGCCCCTTGCCGAAGAGGGAGAGGCGGCCCTGCCGCTGGAGACATCGATGCCCCCACAAGTTCGTGCAGAGGTTGTGCCTCAAAAAGCGGTTTGGACAAAGGATGAAGTCTGGGCCGTCCTGTTTCAACGGGTCCAGGGCTGCATCCACAATCTGCAACGGTGTTTTCCCTGGGAGGTTTGGGTAAAACGCCACGAGGAATTGCGCAAGGCTTTCGCCATCCCCAAACCCATCGAACCCTGGGCGATTTACTTTGCCAGCGACGACTTCTCATGGGCCAAGGAAGGCCTGGTTTTCACCGAAGAGGGGCTGTTTTGGCGAAACTTTACGCAACACCCCAGTGAAGGGTTCATGACCTGGAAGGAAATGGGGTTGCTCTGGGTGCCTGAAGTCATCGAACCCTGCCCGACGAACAACGAACTGATTTGCTTTGGCAGGTCGCCCCTGCTGGAAATTGGGAAGGCCATTGACGCCCTGTACCTGGCCCAGGTGTTGCAATCCATTGTGGCCATCTTGCGCCATTGGGATGAAATTCGCGCGTTGCTTCCCCAGGACAAGAACCCATAGCGGCCTTACACGGAACGCGCCATCAAAAAAGGCCGGGGCCATCCACCCCGGCCTTTTCCTTGCCCATGGTGGGCTACAGGGTGAAACTCTCGCCCGGTTGCAACACGTGGACCTTGGCCTCCGTCTCGGCTTCCACCCGCCGGGCCCAGGCGTGGGGGTCCTGCTCGATGAGGGGCCAGGTGCTGTAGTGGATGGGAATCACGTGCTTGGGCCGCAGCAGTTTGACCGCGATGAGCGCGTCGTCCGGACCCATGGTGAAGTTGTCGCCAATGGGCAGCACCGCAAGGTCGATGCCTTCGTCGCCGATGAGTTTCATGTCTCCAAACAGGCCGGTATCCTGGGCCATGTAAATCTTCTTGCCGTCCTTGGTGGTCAGGAGGAAGCCGGCCGGGTTACCGCCGTACGCGCCATCGGGCAGGATGGAGCCGTGCAGGGCCTGGGTCAGTTTGAGGTAACCAAAGGGGTGATGGTACCCGCCGCCGATGTGCTGGGCGTGCACCTTTTCCACGCCCTGTTTTTGCAGCCACAGGGTGATTTCGTAGTTGGCAATCACCAAGGCCCCGGTGCGCTTGGCAATGGCCACGGTGTCGCCCACGTGGTCCCCATGGCCGTGGCTGACCAGGATGAAATCGGCCTCGACCTGGTCCGCGGTGGTGGAGGCTTTGGGGTTCCCGGTGAAGAAGGGGTCAACCAAAATCTTGTACCCATCGACCTCCAGACCCAACGTGGCGTGGCCGTACCAGGTAAGTTTCACGCCCATGACGCACCTCCTGAATAAATTTGCGGGGGTTCAAGTATACCAGGGGTGGAAGCATGGCAGGCCAGGCCCCCGCGAAGCCCTGCCGCAACCGCCAAAGGTCGGGGACCGGCGCGCTTCCTACCGTCCGTTGCCGGAAACGTCGTCGCCCAGGGGTTGGAGCCGGGCCCGCACCTCTTCCACCAGGCTCAGGAAGTACTTATGGAAGCGTGGATCGTCGGTGAGTTCGGGGTGGAACGCGGTGGCCAGCAGGTGCCCCTGTTGCACCGCGACGATGCCGCCATCGGGCAGGGTGGCCAGGACCCGGGCCGGCGGGAAGACCTCCGCGAACAACGGTGCCCGGATGAACACCGCGTGGAAGGGCCGCGGGTCCGGGTCCACGGCCTGGAGTGCGGGCACCTCCAGGTCGATTTCGAAACTATCGACCTGGCGGCCAAACGCGTTGCGCACCACCCGCATGTTCATCAGGCCCAGGATGGGTTGCTCCCGGCCCACATCCCGGGCCAGGAAGATGGCCCCTGCACAGGTGCCCCAGATGGGCTTTTCCTGCCCAAAGGCCCGCAGGGGTTCGATCAGGCCGAAGTCCACGGCCAGCCGGCCCATGGTGGTGGATTCGCCACCAGGGATGATGAGGCCATCCAGTCCCTCCAGGTGTTTGGGCAGGCGCACCTGGCGCACGTCCACCCCCAGGTTGCGCAGCATAGCCTCATGCTCGATGAAGTCGCCCTGCAGGGCCAACACACCGATGGTGAGGGGTTTCATAGGAAAGCCTCCTTTACGCGGCTTTGAAGGTTTCAGGGAAAGCCCTTGTACCTTCCAGGGACGGCTTTAGGGCGCGGCTCCCGTTCTGCCCGCACTGGCCAAAATCCGCTCCAGGGTTTCCCATTCCGAAGGCAGGGGGTCCTGCCACAGCCTTTCCACCCGAAGCCAGAAGCCGGGCAGCACCGTCGAAACGAAGCGGCCCTGGCGGAGCACCGTCTCCCGATAGCGCCCGCCCTCCAGGGTAAAGGCGTGAAAGGCACGGCGCTCCCGGTCCACGGCCCAGTATTCGGGAATCCCGGCCAGGGCGTAGTCGTGGGCCTTTTCCACCAGGTCCAGGCTGCGGGTCGAGGGGCTGACCACTTCCACCACCAGCATGGGCCGCACCCGCACGGGCACGCCCTTCACCCGGCCCCGGTCTTCGGGCCGCACCACGAAGATGTCCGGTTCCCGGACCACATCGGGCAGCACCTGCACCGCGGCCGGGCCGTTGTAAATGCGGCCGCACTTCCGCCGTTCACAGAAGCCGCCCAAAATCCAGGTCAGGAAGTAGACCAACTCCTGGTGTTCGGCGCGTACCGGCGAGTGCACGATGACCTCCCCTCGCGCGAACTCCCAGAAGGCGTTCTCCGGCGCCCGTTCCAGGTAATCTTCCAGGGTCCAGCCCGGCAGCCGGACCAGGTACTCGGAAATCGCGGTACGGGTGCGGGAATCCAGCACGGTCAGGGCCATGGGCACACCTCAAGCGTCCTGGCCTGTCGCACGTCCCAAAATCCGCTCCAGGGCTTCCCATTCCGAAGGCAGGGGGTCCTGCCACAGCCATTCCACCTGAAGCCAGAAGCCGGGCAGAACCGTCGAGACGAGGCGGCCCTGGCGGAGCACCGTCTCCCGATAGCGACCCCCCTCCAGGGTGAAGAGGTGCACGGCGCGGCGCTCCCGGTCCACGGCCCAGTATTCGGGAATCCCGGCCAGGGCGTAGTCGTGGGCCTTTTCCACCAGGTCCAGACTGCGGGTCGAGGGGCTGACCACTTCCACCACCAGGATGGGCCGCACCCGCACGGGCACACCCTTCACCCGGCTTCGGTCTTCGGGCCGCACCACGAAGACGTCCGGCTCCCGGACCACATCGGGCAGCACCTGCACCGCGGCCGGGCCGTTGTAGACGTAGCCGCACCCGTGCTTCAGGCAGTAGCCATGCAGCACGAAGGTCAAAAAGCGCGTCAGGCCCTGGTGCTCAGCCCGCACCGGCGAGTGCACGATGACCTCTCCCCGCGCGAACTCCCAGAAGGCGTTCTCCGGCGCCCGTTCCAGGTAGGCTTCCAGGGTCCAGCCCGGCAGCCGGACCAGGTACTCGGAAATCGCGGTTCGGGTGCGGGAATCCAGCACGGTCAGGGTCATACCAGACGCACCTTCTTACCATCCGCGGGGGGCCAGACGCTCCTCTTCCCGCAGGGAGGCCACCTGCAGGCCCCGCATGGGTTCGCCCAGGCCCTTGCTCACCTCCGCGAGGATGGCCGGGTCGTTGTAGTGGGTCACCGCCTTGACGATGGCCGCGGCTCGCTTGGCCGGGTTCTCGGACTTGAAGATGCCCGAGCCCACGAAGATGCCATCCATGCCCAGTTGCATCATGAGCGCAGCGTCCGCGGGGGTGGCGATGCCCCCGGCAGCGAAGTTCACCACGGGCAGGCGGCCCAGGCGACGGGTCTCCAGCACCAACTCCAGGGGCGCGCCGATTTCCTTGGCGTAGGCGTAGACCTCTTCCTCGGCCATGTTCTGCAGTCGGCGGATTTCCTTCATGACCGCGCGGGCATGGCGGACGGCTTCCACCACGTCGCCGGTGCCGGCCTCGCCCTTGGTGCGAATCATGGCCGCGCCTTCCGCGATGCGGCGCAGGGCTTCCCCCAGGTTCCGCGCGCCGCACACGAAGGGCACCTTGAACTTGTGCTTGTCGATGTGATGTTCCTCGTCCGCGGGGGTGAGGACCTCGGACTCGTCGATGA
>JALXBY010000004.1 GCA_026991215.1 Anaerolineales bacterium | reverse complement strand
CCGTAGCCCACGCTGCGTTCCGCGCCCAGGCCACTTTCCCCCAGGTCTTGCAATAAATGGTCGAAAACGTCCTTCCAGGGGGACGATTCGTCCCGCCATACCACGCCGAACCACAGGCCCGCGGTTTGGGGAAAGTGCACCGCGCCCACATAGAACAGGTTGCTGGCGTTGTCGGCCCGGCCCACGGTCACCCGAGGGCGGTCGGCCACCTTCCACAGCCGTCCCTCCTCGCGTACCGTCCGGGGAAGGCGAATTTCCTCGTCAGGGGAAAGCCACACCGCGCCGTCCTGGAGATGGCGCGCCTGGTCGGCCAGCGCGGCCAGCGACTCCCCGGCCAGCAGGCGGCGGAACAGGGCCTCGGAGACGAAGCGCACCCGCTTGAGGGCCTTGGGGTCCCTGGGTGGGGATTGCCCCTGGGGGATACGACGGGCCGCCAGCGGCACGGGGAAGAAGAGCAGGGGCGGCTGGCCCTTCTTCTGGGCAAAGGGGAAGGTGGAGGTCAGCAGAAAGGGCGGGTTGCCTTCCAGGAAAGGCATTATCCATGGGGAAAGGGCCTGCGGGCCTTCGCGCGCGACCAGGCGTGCCACCAGCGCGGCGAAGAGGCTGTCCGCGGGCCAGGTGACCGCGCTGCGCTCCATGCCCAGGCCCCGTTCCTGGCCGAAGTGGAAGGCCCGCCCCCTCACGGTCCACACATCCAGTCGCATGGCGCTATCCTCCGTTGGGGGCAATGAGCTGCGCCACTTTCTGGCGGAAGGCGTCAAAGTCAGCGGCCCATTTGCTCAGGTCGTCGTACTCGGCCACCTTGTGTACCTGGGTGTAATCCGCAGCGCGGCGGGCGGTGATTTGGATGTTCCGAAAGCACACCTTGCCGTAGCCTCGGGAGCCGTTGCCGCCCAGGTAGTCGTCTTCCACCGCCTGCAGAGCCTGGAGCACGATGCCCAAACGGTCGAAATCCTGGGGAATTTGGTGGATATTGAACACCATCTCGGCCGGGCCGAAGACCGCGCCCGCGGGCACCCGCTCCATGGTGCGGGGGTTGGCCTGGCTGGTCACCCGGTCAATGGCGACTTCAACTTTGAGTTCGGCGAAGTCCAGCACGGTGTGTGCATCTTTGAAAGCCTCAACGCTGGCTTTGCTCAAGTGAACATCCCGCACCACCAGGCGGGTGGGAGTGGCAAAGGGCAACTCGGCCGGCACGCCGAAAACCGTACACAC
The DNA here is from genome assembly GCA_026991215.1 of Anaerolineales bacterium. Lineage (GTDB taxonomy): Bacteria > Chloroflexota > Anaerolineae > Anaerolineales > DRMV01 > S139-71. The sequence goes on along the minus strand of JALXBY010000004.1, from coordinate 1,603 downwards.
CGGGCAGCCGCCATTTTTCTCAAACTGCTCCTTATCCTCGCAAACATGGATTTTTACCCGTGCAATAGGCCATTCCACTGGCAGGCCCAGTAGTTTCTCCATCTGGGAGCGCATCTTGCCCCGCAGGCTGGAGCCGGGGATGTAGGGCTGATTCGTCAGCGGGTCGCGGATGACGGTCTTGTCCACACCGCCGATTTCCAGGTCAGCCCCCGCGCCGCCGATGTGCAACCCGGTGACCGCCTCAATGTCCATGCGGAAGAATACACGACCGTACAGCCGATGCAGCACCATGATTTACCCTCCTCTGTGGCTTAGTCTTTTCCACCGTGGGCGCGGTGGTAGGCCAAAATGGCCTCGAACAGTTCGACAAAGCGGCGGAAGGATTGTTCGTCCTCCGCCTTTACATAGTCAATGGCCTCGGTGAGGATGCGGGCCAGCGGGCTTACCGGGTCTTTGCCTTTCGATTGATGCCGCTTGGCCTGGTAGGCCAGTTTGGGCTTGAGCATTTCCAGGCGACGGCGGGCCTGCTTCGGGTTGACCTTCCACAGGGCCTCAATTTTGCGTACTTCGGTGAAGATGTTGCGAATCTGGCTGCGGGTGAGGCCGCGCTGGACAAGGTTCTGGGCCTGCTGTTCCGCGAAGCGTACCAGCGTCTGGCCGTATTCGTCAGCCGTCATGATGGTTCGGATATCGGACATGCAACACCTCCCAATTCAAAGGGATAAGGTCATGGGCTTGCGGTCTGCGGTTCGCTTTTCCGTTGTGGACGTTTGCGCAGCATCAATTCCGCCCAGCGGGCGGCCACGGCCCAGGTGTCCAGGTGGGCGAAGTTGTCTTTCTCCAGTTCGGAATGCAATTTTTTGTATTCCTCTGCCCGGGCTTCGTCCATCTCGGCCATGCGGGTCAGCTGGTAGGCCGCACGCCACATCCAGGGCCCCCAGACCGCTTTCTTTCCCCGCTTTTGCCGGTAGGCCTCGGCCTGGCGGGCCAGGTTCTGCAACACGCCCAGGATGGCCCGGTTTTCCTTCTTCTCTTTCTCCGCGGCCCGCACCAGGGCCACCAGGCGTTCCATTCTGGCCTTCAGATCGCGGAATTCCGACCACGTCCACACCCGGCCCAGGAAGGCAAACGCGTTCTTGCCGGGAAGGGCTTTGGCCTGCTCCTCGGCCTCGCCCGCGTCCTCCGCGGCCTGGTAGATGGGATATTTGCCATGGATGAAGGCCATCCCTCCGCTCAGGTGCAGGGCCGGATGCCCGCCGGTGTATTCGGTGAAATCGTCCACAATGCGCAGGGCCAGGTCCGGCATCACGTCCCAGGGGCCAATTAGGAAAAGGTCGTCGCCGCCGCTGTAAACGGTGTACACCAGGTTGTGCCAAGCCGCGTGGGGGTCCTCCAGGATGCGCTTCACCCAGCCCTCGAAGAAGAGGCTCATCTGGAAACTCAACGCGGCTAGGCGGGAAAGCGTAGCCTGTTCCCCCAGGCCTTTGGCGAAAATCAGGCCCAGGTCGTCCACGTCCATTCGCAGAACGCCTAAGCGGTGGAAGCCGCCCTGGGTCTGAACCTGCAGATGGGTAAAGGTCTTGGGCCGCTTGGGGACCGGAGG
>JALXBY010000003.1 GCA_026991215.1 Anaerolineales bacterium | reverse complement strand
GGCGCCGCTGGCTTCGGACGGGCCACCGGCGCCCATGCAGGGGGCCTTTCTCCTGTTGGTGGGGTTGTGGCTCATGGCCGCGCTCACCGTGGGCGTGACCGCGCGCTTCCTGGACCGGCGGCCTGTGTTATGGGGCCTTTTGGCCTTCGACCTGCAACTTTGGGGCAGCCTGGCCCTGGCGCTGGGCCTGCGTCGCCGCGAGGTCGCGCCCCTGGTCTGGGTGACCTTCCTGGTCGCCGGCGGCCTGTTCCTTTTGCTTTCCCGACGAACCCGGCTGCTCCGCCCCGGTCGCCGCGTCCGGCCCGCGGCCCGGTCAGGGCCGGAGGACGTGCCGTTGAGGTAGGCCCCAGAACTTTGCGGCCATACCCCCAGCCCGGGTTTTGGGTATACTCCCTATTGCCATGTCCGAGAACATCCGCAACTTCTGCATCATCGCGCATATCGACCACGGCAAGTCCACCCTGGCCGACCGCCTGCTCCAGCTCACCGGCACCATCCCCCCGGATATGACCGTGGAACAGGTGCTGGATAGCATGGACCTGGAGCGGGAGCGGGGCGTCACCATCAAGGCCTCCGCGGTGCGGATGGAATACACCGCGGCCGATGGCCAGACCTATGTGCTCAACCTCATCGACACCCCCGGCCACGTGGACTTCGGTTATGAGGTCAGCCGGGCCCTGGCTGCATGCGAGGGCGCGGTGCTGGTCGTGGACGCGACCCAGGGCATCGAAGCCCAGACCGTGGCCCACCTGTTCGCGGCCCTGGACGCGGACCTGGAAATCATCCCCGTGGTGAACAAAATCGACCTGCCCTCAGCCCGCACGGAAGAGGTCACCCAGGAGGTGGCCGACCTGCTGGGCGTGGACCCCGAAGAGGTCATCCCCATCTCGGCCAAGGAAGGCATCAACGTCGATAAGGTGCTGGAGGCCGTGGTCGAACGGGTGCCGCCGCCCCAGGGCGACCCCGACGCGCCCCTCCAGGCCTTGATTTTCGATTCCCACTACGACCCCTACAAGGGGGTGGTGGCCTACATCCGCGTAGTCAACGGCACGCTGCGCAAGCGGGATGTGCTCCAACTCATGGCCGGCGGGGCCACCTTCGAGGCCGTGGAAGTGGGCGTGTTCCGGCCGGATATGCAGCCTGTGGACGCGCTCCGGGCTGGGGAAGTGGGCTACGTGGCCACCGGCCTCAAAAGTGTGCGGGAATGCCGCGTGGGCGACACCATCACCCACAAGGACCGCCCGGCCGCGGAACCCCTGCCCGGTTACCAGCACCCCAAGCCCATGGTCTTCGCCAGCATCTACCCCATCAACCCCGAAGACTACGAGGACCTGCGGGATGCCTTGGGCAAACTCCAGCTCAACGATGCGGCCCTGACCTTCGAGCCGGAACACTCTCAGGCCCTGGGCGCGGGTTTCCGCTGCGGTTTCCTCGGCATGTTCCACATGGAAATCGTGCAGGAGCGACTGGAACGGGAATACGGGCTGGACATCCTGGTCACCGCGCCCTCGGTGGAATATGAGGTCGTGCTGCGGGACGGTACGGTCAAGCGGGTGCGCACCCCCGCGGAGCTGCCTCCACGGGAGAAAATCGCGGAAATCCGCGAACCCTGGGTCCGGGTGCAGATTTTCACCCCCCTGGACTACTACGGTCCCATCATGGACCTGGTGACCAAGAAGCGGGGCGTGCTGGTCACCCAGGAACACCCCACGCCCGACCGGGTGGTGCTCCACGTGGAGATGCCCCTGGCCGAACTCATTGTGGACTTCTTCGACCAGCTCAAGTCCCGCTCGCGGGGGTATGCCTCCCTGGACTATCAATTTTTGGGCTACCGACCGGGGGACCTGGTCAAGTTGGAAGTGCTGGTGAACAAAGAACCGGTGGACGCGCTGGCCATGATTGTGGCCCGGGAGCACGCGTACCGGGTGGGCCAGAAGTTGGTCTCCCGGCTCAAGGAACTCATCCCCCGGCAACTCTTCGAAGTGCCCATCCAGGCCGCGGCTGACGGCAAAATCATCGCCCGGGCCAACATCAAGGCCCTGCGCAAGGACGTGCTGGCCAAGTGCTACGGCGGCGACGTGACCCGCAAGAAGAAACTCCTGGAGCGGCAGAAGCGGGGGAAGAAGCGCCTCAAGATGGTGGGCAAGGTGCAGATTCCCCAGGAGGCTTTCTGGGCCGTGCTTCAGGTGGGCGGTGGAGAGGAGGGACGGTCATGAGCGCGGCTGGTGGGAAACAGGTGTACCGGGCCGAACCGACAGGGCAGCATCCGGCCCCGCCCGAAACAGGCCTTCCCCCGCGGGAGAAGCGCTTCCGGGTACGGGTTCCGGCGCGGCACAACGGGAAACTCCAGGCGGTCATGGCCGCGGTGGACCAGGACGACGAACTCTACGCGCTGTGGTACATGCAGAACGTCACCGCGGTGGTACGGCTGGGTATGTCCGACCACGGTCCGGTGCACGTGCACCTGGTGGCAAACCTGGCCCTGCACCTGCTCCGCATGTTGCTCCGCCACGGTGTGACCCCTTCCATAGTGCGGGACCATGGTCTCACCCCTGATGATGCCGAGGTGGTGGTGGTCCTGGCCGCGCTGATGCACGATTTGGGTATGAGCATCCACCGGGCCAACCACGAGGAGTACAGCCTCATCCTCGCGGACCGCAAACTGCCCGGCCTTCTGGCCCCGGCTTACCCCGACCCTGGCACCCGCGCGATTGTGCAGTCCGAAATCCTGCACGCCATCATCTCCCACCGCAGCGATGGCCGGCCCCTCACCCTGGAAGCCGGGGTGGTCCGGGTGGCCGACGCGCTGGACATGGCCAAGGGCCGTTCCCGCATCCCCTTCGAGAAGGGGGCCATCAACATCCATTCCGTTTCCGCCATGGCCGTGGAAAGCGTGACCCTGACCGACGGCGAGGAGAAACCCATCCGGGTGCACATCGTGCTGCGCAACTCCGCGGGCATCTTCCAGGTGGATTCCCTCCTCAAGGAAAAACTCAAAGGCTCAGGCCTGGAGCCGTACATCGAAGTCCTGGCCGAAAGCACGGGCCGAGAAGAGCCCCTGGTGCGGGTGTTCCAACTGTAGGGGGAAACGGCGGGCGGCAGTCAGCAGTCTGCAGTCAGCAGTCAGCGGTCTGCGGTCGGCAGTCCGCGGTCGGTGGATTGACGAAGCCCTGACGCGCCTGGGGAGCATAGGGGGAAAGGGCAGCCTCCAGGGACGCTGCGGTCGCCCACGGGCCACGCGGGGGCCGGAGGCCCGGACGTTCCTTTCAAGCACCCCAAAGGCTGCCCACCCCTATGGAGGAGGTGCCGTCATGTCACGGCGTTGGTGGTTCGTTGTTTTGTGGCTGGGCCTTGCGGTGGTTCTGGCGCTCCCCAGGCTTGGGGCCTGGGCCAACGCCGCGCCGCCCGAAGCGGCCGGCGGCGGCAACCCCGGACCGGACAACAGGACCCAGGTTCGGATGGTGCGGGAGCAGGTCCGCCTGCGGCTCAACCCCCAGGGCGACCGGGCCGCTGTCGAAGGCGTTTACGTGATGCAGAACCAGGGCGAGCAGGCCGAAAACCTACAGGTGCTTTACCCCTTGCGCTTTCTGTTCACCCAGTGTGAAGGGCAGGAAATCCAAAACCTCCGGGTGTGGGTCGATGACCGGCAGGTGACGACCCAGCGCATCGAAGGGCAGCCCCGGCCCCAGGGGTGCGAGGCTCCCACGCCCTGGGCCGCGTTCCCCGTGACCTTCCCCCCTGGCCAGGAGGTGACCCTGCGGGTGCAGTACGAGCAGGCCGCCTGGGGTTACCCGCCCTACCTGGTGGTGACTTACATCCTGGAAACCGGCGCCGGATGGTACGGCACCATCGGTGAGGCGGACATCGCGGTGCGGCTCCCCTACCCCGCGTCGGAGGAAACCATCCCCCTTTCCCCCGACTTCTGGGGCTACGGCCAGGGAACCACGCCCAACGCGCGGCTGGAAGGGGATACGGTCCGCTGGCTTTTCCAGAACCTGGAACCCACGTCCCAGGACAACATCTTCCTCCTCTACCTCCGGCCGGACTACTGGCAGGAGATTCAACGACGCCGGCAGGCGGTCAGGGACCGGCCCAAGGATGGCGAGGCCTGGGGCTTTCTGGGGCTGGCCATCAAGAAGGCCTTGCTTTTGCCCGGCGCGGGGTACCCGATGCGCTTTGACGACCCCGGCGCGCAGAAGTTGATTCAAGAAGCACTGCAGGCCTACGAGCGGGCCGTGCAGTTGAAGCCCAGGGACGCGGACTGGCACTACGGGTACGGCCAGATGCTGGCCCTGGTCGCCTCCCACACCCAGGACCCGGCACGACGGGCGGCCCTGCTCCAGCGCGCGGCGCAGGAATTCCGCACGGCCCTGGAACTCAAGCCGGGGCACGAGAAAACCCTGGCCTTCTACAACGAAATGAGCTGGCTGCTGGAAGGCTGGATGGCCCAGGACGGGGACACCTTCGTCTACCCCGGCCTGACCGCGACGCCCACCTTTGCCGTCACGCCGACCCCAACGCTGCCTCCCGCGACCACCGCGGCCCCAGCCCAGGCCACCAGCCCGCCGGCCACGGCTACGCCGGTCGAAGTAGGCGTGGCCTCGCCGGTGCCCGGCGCGCCTTCACCCATACCCAGCCCCATGCCCAGCCAGGGCGCTGCAGGGATGATGTTTGCCCTGGACACCCTGGTTCTGCTTGGGGTGTGCTGCCTGGGCATCGTCGTGGGGGCTGGGGTACTGCTCGTGGTCTTGAGGAAGCGCAACGCGGGCAACGGGTGACCCGGCCTTGTGCTGCCCCTGCCCCCGTGCTACAATGCTGCCCGGCTTCGGTGGGAGGGTGCACTCCCGCAAGACCACCGAAAGGAGGCGCGTATGAAGAAGGTCAAGGCCGTGGTGCAACTGCAACTGGAAGCCGGAAAAGCCACGCCCGCACCGCCGGTGGGTCCGGCGCTGGCCCCCCACGGGGTAAACGTGGCCCTGTTCTGCAAGGACTACAACGCGCGGACCAGGGACAAAATCGGCATGATCATCCCCGTGGTGGTGACCGTGTACACCGACGGTTCCTACACCATGGAACTCAAGACGCCGCCCACGTCCTTCCTGCTCAAGCGGGCCGCGGGCGTGGAAAAGGGCGCATCCAATCCACCCAAGGAAAAGGTGGGCAAGATTACCCGCAAGCAACTGCGGGAAATCGCGGAAATCAAGAAGCCCGACATGAACACCGACGACATCGAAGCCATCATGCGGCAGATCGAAGGCACGGCCCGCAACATGGGCATCGAAATCGTCGAGGACTGAGTGGGAGGGCCCCTGGCCCGTTTGAACCACAAGGAGGTGCACCATGCCCAAGCGAGGGAAGAAGTACCTGGAGGCCCTGAAGAAGGTGGACCGCCAGAAGGAATACTCCGTGCGGGACGCCATCCGTCTGGTCAAGGAAGTCTCCTACACCAACTTCGACGGCACGGTGGAAGCCCACTTTCGCATGGGCTTGGACCCCCGCCGGGCCGAGCATCAAATCCGCGGTTCGGTGGTGCTGCCCCATGGCACCGGCCGGCCGGTCAAGGTCCTGGTGTTCGCCCAGGGTGAGGCGGCCGAAATCGCGCGGCAGGCCGGGGCCGACTACGTGGCCGACAGCGACGAGTGGTTCGACAAAATCCGCAACGGCTGGCTGGACTTCGACGTGGCCATCGCCACCCGGGACATGATGCCCAAGGTGGGTCGTCTGGGCCGCATCCTGGGTCCCCGGGGGCTGATGCCCAGTCCCAAGACGGGCACCGTGGTTTCCCCCGAAGACCTGCCCCGGGTGATTCGCGAGGCCAAGGCCGGCCGGGTGGAATACCGTCTGGACCGGGGCGGCAACATCCACGTGCCCATCGGCAAGGTCTCCTTCAGCGAGGACCAACTCCTGGAGAACTTCCTCACCGTGGTAGACGCGCTCAAGAAGGCCAAGCCCGAAGACCTCAAAGGCCCCTACATCCACCGCATCGTGCTGGCGCCTACCATGGGGCCTGGGGTCAAGGTCAACGTGCGGGAAGCCATGACCATGCGCATGGAATGACCCCCCGGCCCATGGGGAACGCGAAGGCGGCCTGCCGCGCGGCGGGCCGCCTTGTTTTTTCCTTCAGGTTGTGGGGAAAAGTGGGGCGGGCAGCGCCCTCACGCTTCCAGCCGCACCCGTTGTTGCCAGGTCCGCAACCGTTCGGTGGAAAGGCCCAGCGCGTCCCACAGCATGTGCAGGGTGTTCCAGTGCACCCGTTCCCAGGCCTTGGGGCTGGCGTTCGCGTTGTGGGGGCTGAGGAGCACGTTGGGCATCCGCCGCAAGGGGCTATCTGCGGGCAGGGGTTCGTGCTCGAACACGTCCAGGGCTGCACCGGCCAGCCGGCCCTGCTGCAAGGCCTCGATCAACGCGGCTTCGTCCACCACCGGGCCACGGGCGGTGTTGATGAGCACCGCGGTGGGCTTCATCAGGGCCAGCCGTTCCCGATTGATGAGGTGGTAGCTGGTGGGGTTCAGGTCGCAGTTGAGGCTCACGAAATCCGCCTCGCGCAGCAACTGCTCCAGGGGCACCATGGCCACGCCGACTTCCTGCACGAACGCGGGGTCGATGGGCCGGATGTCGTTCCCCAAAAGACGCATGCCAAAGGCCTTAGCCCGGCGCAGCACGGCCCGGCCGATGTTCCCCACGCCGACCACCCCCAGGGTCAGTTCGTTGAGCGCGCGGGCACGGACCTTTTCCCAGCGTCCGGCCTTCATGTTGGCGTCCAGTTCCAGGATGCGGCGGGCAAAGGCCAGGATGTAGGCCATCACGGTATCGGCCACGGGTTCGGTGAACGCGTTGGGCGTGTTGAGGATGCGGATGCCCAACCGGGCCGCGGCCTCCTGGTCGATGGAATCGATGCCGGTGCCCCATTTGGCGATGACCTTGAGCCGGGGTGCGCAGGCCTCCAGCACGCGCGCGGTGAAGCGGTCGTCGCCGCACAGGGCCGCGTCGAAACGGCCGGCCAGGGCCAGCAGGTCGGCTTCCTCCAGACGTTCATTTACCGGGGGGAGCAGGGCCTCCACGCCGAAATCGTCGAAGATGGGTTGTACTCGGTCCCAGACCCGGCGCAGATAGGGCGCGCTGACCAGCACGGTGGGCATCTTCAACCTCCCAGGTTTCCGTAGGGTGGCAACAAAAAAGGGCCGCACGGCCCGTGCGCCCCAGGCAGGACTCGAACCTGCAACCCGCGGCTTAGAAGGCCGCCGCTCTGTCCGGTTGAGCTACTGGGGCAGGACGTTGTTTATTATACCGCAGGGGGAAGCTGGTGGGCTTTGGTCGGCGTGCGCGAGCAAAGGCTGCCCAAGAAAACGAGAAGCCCAACCTTTCCTGGTTGGGCCATGGACCCGGCGGGACTTGAACCCGCGACCTCCGCAGTGCGATTGCGGCGCGCTCCCAACTGCGCTACGGGCCCGTGATTTGAAAAAGCCCCGCCCTGGCCTTAGACCTTAGTCATACTTCTATCCCTTACGGGGCCCTTTTCGGGCGCAGGCTCCGGGCGGGGCAGGTGGACCCGGCGGGACTTGAACCCGCGACCTCCTCAATGCCATTGAGGCGCGCTCCCAACTGCGCCACGGGCCCACATGCGCCCCCATTCTATATGCCCGCTCCCCCTATGTCAAGATGCGGTGGGATCAGGGCAGGCCTTTTTCGTATTCTGACATATTCTCACACAGAGCCACGGAGAACACGGAGTATTCGCTGGAAAAGCCCAAAATTTTCTCTGTGTCCTCTGTGGCTCCGTGAGAAAATGCGATGGCTTTTGCCGTTTTTGTTCGATTATGAAAAACGCGTGCTGTTTGGGCAAGCAACCAGACGTGGGCGTGGGCTTTTGCTTTACTGAAAAATTGATGCCTGGTGGCTGTGCTCCTATATAGGTCCACAGTATCAATGTGGAACCCCACGCCTACCACGCCGTCCAGAGCAAATACAGCCCGCCCAGGGTCACCAGCAGGCCAAGGAACAAGCGACGCCGCCTGTACGGGGACCCCTGCCGCCGGGACCATAGGGCCAGCAACATGTTCAACAGGCCAAGACCGACCACCACACCATACATGTTCATCGACGACGCGCCTTCCGGTTCGTGGCCTGGTTTGCGGCCCAACCGGCAAAGATTGCGAACAGGCCTTTGAGGACCACACGCACATCCCGTGTGCGGCCTTCCAGCAGTTCCAGCGTCCCCAGCACGGTCACGATAAACCCCAGGACGATCAGCCAGGTGTACCTCCCTTTCAAATCCTTCAAAGTCTGGATGATGTCCCTTTTTCGTTCGTCGCTGATAAGGGTGCTTTGCGCCTCCAGGGAGGGGTCGCCGGGAAGCAGGCCTTTTTTCTGCAGGCGCTTGCGACCCTGCGGCGTCAGTTCCAGGCCTTCCTGCTCCAGTTGCCATTGCAGTTTCTTCCGCTCCAGGGCCAGGCCCGTCAACCCTTCGGCCCGCCAGCCTTCCACCCGGTCGTACCAGGCCAGCCGGTCCCGCCAGCAGGCCACCTCCTCGTCCTTCATCCAGCGAAACAGCGGATGCGGCCATTCCTTGGGAAGTTCGATGACCTCGCGCACTTCGCGAGTGGCCTGGTGTAAAGCTGCAAAAAGGGCCATCACCCGTTGCCTGTCTTTTCGTGGGCCGGCATACTGGTCACGAACGTAATTCAATAATAGCCGATACGCCAGCCAGCCCATACGAATTTCCAGTTGATGTTCCCGTATGAAAGGCACCCCCTTCAACCGGCGGGTTAGATCAAGCACGTCTTCATAATGGATTTCCCGCCGCAGCCGTTTGTACCCCTGAGCCCGTTCCCACTTTCCCATGGCCTCCATATCTTGCATCATGATCTGATAGAATTCCAACAAAATCTCCAGGGCCCGGCGCACCCGTTCGATGTTCTCCCGGATGCGTCCGGGCTTGGGCCGGGTGCGATAGTCCTCAGGGCGGAGCCGGGGTTCGGGTTCGTTGGGGTCGGCCAGGGCTTTCAGGGGGGCCATGAGCCGGTCGTAATCGGCCAGGCCCTTTTTCAGGGTGCGGACCATCCATTTGGCCGAAGGGTAGGCCTCTTCCCGCAATTTCACATAGCCCCGGCCCAGCACCACGCCTTCGGCCAGGAAGAGGCAGGCGGTCAGTTTGTGCATGACCATCACGTCCCGCACCACCCGGCCCTGCTTGTCGAAGGCCAGCATGGGCTCGTTGAGGTTATCCTCGGACGCGGTGGTGTCCCTGTAGCCCACCACGTTGTAACGGACGCCGTCCACCACCAAATCCGGCGCCCAGCCCAGGGTAATTTGTTCCGGCTTGCCGTCTTTCTGATACCTGGCATACAACCGGGCCCGTTGCGCACCGCCCGGTATCCGCGGCGCACGACGGTAGGGGAAGACGAA
>JALXBY010000002.1 GCA_026991215.1 Anaerolineales bacterium | reverse complement strand
CTAAACTGCATCTGAGAGGCTCCTTGTGATGGGATTTGTGGCTTTATACCACGGTCAGGAGCCTCTCTTTTTCTTTCCCCCTTCGGCAACATTTGCATGCACCCGGCGATAATGACATCGGGGGCCAGAAAACGAAAGGGGAGCTGAAAGCAATCCTCCAGAATGCCACCACGATGAAGGTCGATGAGGATGTTGGTATCAATGACCAAGCGCAACGTCGGCGAAGGCATGGCGCTCCCTTTCTCGCTGCCAGAATTCGCTCCACGGCTCCCCCAACAGTTCTGCGGCCCGGGCTTCGGAGATCAGGCCTTCAGCCAAAGCCCGAAGGATAAGGCGTTTCATTCGCTGGGGTTCCTCGAAGGGGTAAGGGTCCCCCGGCTCCTGGCGATGCCAGCCGTTCTGACGAAAAGCCCGGAACATGCGTCGGGCTGCCGCCTCCGAAAGAATTCCCAGGTCACGGGCACGGAAAATCCAGGCCTGCATACTCAGGCCGTATTTGTGTTTGAGCAGGTGTAATTCGTAAATGCCCAACGTCTTGCGGTGCCGTCCCAGTTCCCGATAGACCGTTGGCGCGGGCACCAGGAAAGCGCCAGCGAAGCGATTGGCCACACGCTCTTCATCCAGGTCCGTCTGGATGCTGAGGACCAAATGTGCCAGTTCATGGGCCAGGCTAAACCGTTCCCGGTCGCCGGGCAGGCCTGCCCTGACCACCATTACTGGCGTTTCATCGTTGGCCCAAAGGGTCAGGGCGTCGAAAGCGTCATGGGCGGAGAACACGCCCACCTTAATGCCCAGGTCCTCCAGCCATTCGGCCAGATTCTCCAGGGGGCCTAAGCCTAACCCCCACGCCTGCCGCAAGGCCACAGCGGCCTGCTCCACTTCATCCCAAGAAGTGACCTTGCGCGGCCAGCCCTCAGGCAGACGAAATCGAAGAACCTCCTCTTCAGGAAAGAGAGCCTCCACTTCGACATAGCGCTCCAGCCATTCTTCCACCCGGGCCAACAAAGATTGTTTGGCTTTCTCGGGTAACGCGACCCGCTTGCGAAAGGCTGGCTGGCTCAGGATAACTCGAGAAGGCCGCATAAAGTATTCCACTCGAACGCCCAGGGCCCGGGCCAGGCGAATGAGCACTGCCGAACTGGGTACATCCAATCCACGTTCGTATTTGGAGATGGCCATTGCGCTCACCCCAACCTGCCTGGCCAGGGCGCGCTGGCTCAAACCGGCCATGCGCCGGGCGGCTTTTATCCGTTCGCCAATCATGGGGCACCTCCTCGGTTTACATTGTAGCGCGCTTCCTTGAAAATGTAAACCGAAGCCTGAAGCCTGGAGGTGCCCCCCTCTCTGTGCCATCCGGTCCGTTCGCGTACTGTGCCCGTGCCGCGGCCACCACCCCCGGGAGATGGCTTCGGCCTTTCAGGCCTTGCCATGACGTAAGGGGCGTACGTGTCTCGAAATCAGGCGAGTCTCCCGGTTGTCCAAACTCATGTTCAGACCTCAGGCGAGTTTCGTATTGTTCGCTTTTCGGATGGGCAATTACAGCAACTCCAGCTGTTCGCCTCGGAGGCCCGTTGCCTCCTCCTTCGGCACCGGTATGGTCTCGGCGAAGAACGCGGCCCGGAGGCGTTCCAGGTCCTCGGCTTCTTCCAGGAGGAAGCGGCCGGCCTTATCCCGCACCCGGGGGATGGCCTTCACCAGCGCGGCCACCAGGGCCTTGAAGGCCGCGTCCCGAAGCAGGCCGGTGCGCTTGAGGAAGGCCTCGCACGCGGGACCGCCATCTTCACGATACACCAGCATGGCCGTGTGCAGCGCGTCCAGCAGGGTGGGGAACTTCTCGGCCTGGGGGTCCACCCGGCCCCGGGCCCGGCGCTGCACCGGCGGCAACAGCACCACCCGGCTCCCCTTCTTCCCCAGCACCCGCTGGCGCACCAGGTCCCGCTCCAAATCCAGGCCCAGAATCAGGGCCAGCTTGCGGGCCTCGTCGGCCGGGAATTCCCGGGCGCGGAAGGTGTCCCAGGCGTGCAGGTACCAGTCCGTCACCGGGTCGAACTGCACCTCCACGCCCAGAAGCCGCTTGCGCAGGCGCAGCACCTCGGTCCGGGCCAGGTCCAGGGCCACCTCGGGACGCAGGCGCCGGGGCTGACCCGTGTCCTCGTCAATCTCGCCCGTGTAGACCGGCCAGTGGCGGGAAATCACCGCCAGCACCGGGCCGAAGGTGCTGATGTACAAATCCACGCCCCGGATGCCCAGGCGGTGGAACTCGGCGGCCTTCTCCCGGGCCACACGACGCACCTGACCCTGCAGGTCTTCCCACCATGCACCTTCGCTCTGGGGTTGGGGACGCTTGCAGCACAAGAGCAGGATGGTGCTCTGGGCCGCGTTCTTCTGGGCCTGGTGCAGGGAGTGCTCGCTTTCCGTATGCACCGGCCACGAGGCCTCAATGATGAACCCGGATTCAATGAGGGCCGTAGCCAGGGTGTCCCAGGCCTCCACCTGCTTGTGGGTGAACATGACGGTCAGCACACCCTGGGGTTTGAGCACCCGGTAGACCTCACGGAAGGCCCGGGCCATCTTGCGCTCGTAATCCCGGCGGGCCAGCTCCCGCTTCTTTCGGGCCGAGGGCAGCCCTGCGAAGCGGGCCGGGTTGGCCACGGCTTCTTCGTCTTTGTCCGTCAGGGGCGCGGCGAACCATTCGGGGTAGAGGTGGCCCACGGTGCGCTTGAGCCAGACGTAGAAGAAATCGGAGAGCTCGGCGTACATCACGTTCTCGTAATAGGGCGGGTCGGTGATGACCGCGTCCACCGAGGCGTCGGGCAGGTCCAGGCGCAGGGCCGAACCCTGCAGGACCCTGGCCCGTCCCAGGCGTCCCCCGCGTCCCTCCACCGGTGCGGTCCTGGGCTCCAGCAGGCGGGCGAGGCCTTTATAAGCATCAATCACTTGTTCTACTACCCAGGGAAGTAAATTTGCAGAAGCATCGAACTCAGCAAAAATCCAACGGAAAGCAAAATCGTGACGACTGAACGCGTGCCGAATACCCCGTTTTGGATCCCAAAAAGTTTGCACGCTGTTGTAATCTACCGCTTTATCCAGGGCTAACCCCAAATATGTCTCCACTGCGGCGGCCTTTTCGGGACCCAGGGCGGCCTGGAGTTCGGGACGCAGGCCACGCAGTTCCGCCACGAAGGTAGCCAGAGCCAGAAGCTGCCGGGGCGCGAAGAAGTCGGCCCAGGTGGTCATGCCGTAGTGAAGGGGGCGGGGGTCGTTTCCTGCCGGCACCGGCTCGGTGGGGATGAGGCCCTCGGCCTCCCAGCGGGGGCGCTGGCGGCGGACTTCGGCCTCGGCCCGGGCCACGGCCTCCAGGTCCTCCGGCGTGGGCGCGCGAAAGGCGAAGCCGCCCCGCTTCTTCAGGGCCACCGCGTAGAGCATCTGGCCCATGCGGCCGGCCTGGGCCTCTTGCTTGATGTAGTCCCCTGGAATGGCCTCGCCGGTCCACAAAGAGCGGCCCACCCCACGGCTCACCGTGCCCTCATCGGGGTCAAAGCCCTGGCCCACGGTTTCGGGGTCGAAGGGTGGGGGCACGCTGGCCGGGACCACGGGCACCCAGCGGCCCTCGCTGGTGCGGCGCAGGATGACGAAACGGGGCGCGTCCCAGGCTTCATGGACCAGGGGGCGCACGGCCAGGGGCGTTTTGCCCTTGCTCAGCCACCAGTTGGGGCTGAGGGGCACAGGTTTGCCCGTGCGGGGACAGGCCACGGTGCGCGCCCAGAGATAGGCGAAGATATTCTCGCCCTCTGCTTTGGGGAAATAGGGAGCCAGGCGTTCCCGGACCCGGTCGGCCCACACCTGCCCCCAACGTCGGATTTCATCGGCCAGGGCCGGACCGAAGCGGGCGGGGTACACCAGGGTGGCCTGGAGCACCACCGCGGCCACGGGGTTGAGCTCGTTGGCCAGGGCATCCAGGCCAAAGCGAATGGCTTCAAAGGGGATGGAGCCGCCTCCGGCGAAGGGGTCGAGCACAGTCAGGTCCTCCCGGCCCCAGGCCAGGCGCAGCAGGCGACGCATCAGGGCCAGGGTCTCGGGGTCGGGATTGGCGGTGAAGGCCCGGGGATAGCCATAGGGATTCCCGCCAGGAATGCGGATTCCTTTCCGCCGTGCCTCTTGCAATCGACGGCGGGTTTCGGCCGGGTCGCCGAAGATGCCCAGGAGGCGGAGGAACCAGGCGTGGTAGGCTTCGGGGGTGGGGAAGGCCTGCCGCAGGACGGGGTCGTCGGCCTGGGCCACGGCTTCGTATGCGGGGAGCAGGGAAGCCAGCACGGCCGCGCGGGCGACGATAAGCGGCCGGCGGGCCCACCAGACGTGGAGGAAGTACAACGGAGGCAGGGCGCTGCTGGCCCCACGTTCCCGCAGGCTCTCCGCACCGATTTGCTCGATGGGCAGGTAGGTGGCGAGGAGGGGGGTGAAGGTCATGGGAGGACTCCTGTTGTGCGATTAGGGCGTCACGACAATCTGGCCATTCTGCACAGCCTGTATCAACTCCTCGACCGCGTGCAGCAGGCGACGAAAGGAACGGCTGTTGGCCGCGGCCTGGGCAAGGTCCATTTGGGCGCTGAGGGAAGGTTGGTGAATGGTTGGGGCATAACTTTCTTGAAAATATTTCTTGATTTCACCTTTGGCATCCCGCTTACCTTCGGGGTCGTAGAGATAGGGTTTTCCCCATAAGGATTCGGCAGCGGCCAGGAACCAGGCTTCGAATTCCCGAATTGCAAAAACCACTGCGATGGGCTTGGGGGGCAAAAGGTCCCGGAGCGCTTCTGCTAACGCGGCGGCTTCGGTAGCGGCACAGCCATCGTCCAAATCCAGCAGTATCAGCACAGCATCTTCCGAGCGTAACCGCAAGTAATCGACCATGCGCTTCATTTTTTTACGAAATTCACCAATATTGCCTACTTTAGCAGCTGTTACGTCCCAATCATAGGCTTCCAAATGTTCGTATAAGATACGGCGCACTAATACTGTAGCCCCGCCCCCTTTGCCGGTTTTGCGATCAGGTGCTTCTCCTTTGCCTTCCACCCACAACCATATGTTAGGCATCTGCCCTCTCCTCCCGCCGCAAGCCTTCCATAACCATCAACTCGCCGGGGGTGAACAGGCGCTCGCGGATGGCTTCCCGCTGGTGCTCGGCCATAAGGCCCACCTGGGTGGCGCCGTCCACCATTTCCACAATGCGAAAGACTTCAGGGGGGAACTCGGCCAGGAGTTCGGGGCTGTGGGTGGTGACCAGAATCTGGCTTTCCCGGCTGGCCAGTTGCATGGCGTCGCGCAGCACGGCCAGGGCCCCGGGGTGGATGTTGAGCTCGGGCTCCTCAATGCCGATAAGGGTGCGGGGGGGTTGCTGGAACAGCGCGGTAAACAGAGCCAGCAGCCGCAGGGTGCCGTCGGATTCCTGGGTTAGGTCAAAAGTGGGCCGACGAAGTCGGACGTGGCCTTTGCGTTCGGCCACTACCTGACGATGGATTTGTGCAACCAGATATCCACCCACTTGTTTGACCGATACATCTTCCACACCAGGGACGGCCGCTTGTAAAAACTCGACAATGCGTTGGTGGGCGTTTCGATGTTTACGTCGCAAGGCCCGAAGCGTGCTGGTCAGGTTGCTTCCATCGTCTCTCAAGGGGTAAGGTGTTGTGGGTTTGGCTGGTTCGCGAAAGGCCGTTGGATACAGGTTGTAAAAACCCATGTCTCGCAAAGCCGCCCAAAGCATCGTATAGGCCGGTTGAGCCAGAAGAAAGGCAGCCCGGGGGAGAAAAAGCTCATTTTGTGGCAATTCTTCTAAGTCTCGTTGCATTTGGGCGATCAGGTCTTCCCCAACTTCCTTAGCTAATTCAAGCGTATCAAAATGTGGCTCAGGATATTTGAGCCATTTGCCGTTGGAAATCTCAAAAGCAAAGTCACGCTCCTCTGAGTTAATTTGACACCGTTCCCGCTTAACCCGAAACTCGCCCCGTCGTTCACTGCCTAAGGTAAATGAATACAGAGCCTGCCAGTTCGTTCCCTTCAGGGTGATTTCCAGCGTAACGTCATATGGTCTCCCCTTCTGCGACCAACGCCGGATGGCGCTCATCCCGCCACGACGGTCTATGGCCTGCTGCAAGCCGCTACCCACGGCATCCCGGATAAAACGCAACGTATCCAGGATGTTGCTTTTCCCCGAGGCATTGGGACCCACGAAAACCGTGAGGGGGGCCAGCTCCACTTCTACATCAGCCAGGCTCCGGAAATTCACAGCCCGCAGGCGGGTGATGAGCACTTTAGGACGGGTTGGGGTCTCCGCTTTTTCTGTCATGTTCGTCCGCCTCCTCTTCTCGGCTGGGTGCCACATCAAACAGTGAAAGCTGCGCGGGCATCTCGCGCCGCCGGGACTCGGCACCCAGGAGATGCTTCAAAATCGTATCCACGGTGGTAACATCAGGTACCTGGAACGTCCAGCCGGCAGGGCGCTCTTCAAGGTGCTGGAAGTATTTGCGTACGGGCTGGAGCAACCTGCGAACGAAGGCCCGGGCCCGACGGCGCACGGTCTTTCGGCTCTCATCTTCCCATATATCCCACACCAGGATGGCTCGCCTCAGCAGGTCTTCCTCCAGCCGCAGCTCGACGGGTTGGTGAACCGCCCGGGGGAGATACTTACCCATCCAGGCCACAAAGGTGCTGCGAAGACGCTCCTGCAGGTCCTTCCATGCATCCGGGTCGTTGGCATCGATGGAAGGGTCCACCGGCAGCAGCGGGTAAACCCCTTCCGGGGGCAGGGAAATGGCCATAGCGGAGGCAAAGCACACGGATGCCCCCGCGCCCCGCAGGGTCAGGCCATTGCCATCGGGGTAGATGCCGAAGGCTCCTGCGGGGTTGACCGCCGCGTGAGGCTGCAGCCGATGACGGATGTCCTCCAGGGTGGCCTGTTGGGTTGCTTCCTGCCCGCCCTGGAGAGCATAGCATACTTTCACCAGTGCGACGTCCTTTTCCGGTAAACCGCGAGCCTGGGCAAACCAGCGTGGGGTCAGCACCAGCATGCCTGCCGCCTGGGCCGCGGTAGAGGAGTTCGGGCCGAAAGCGCTGGTCTTGCATTCCAGGAGCCACCAGGTCCCTTGTCGGTAACGGAGCAGTAAATCAGG
This sequence comes from Anaerolineales bacterium, assembly GCA_026991215.1. Lineage (GTDB taxonomy): Bacteria > Chloroflexota > Anaerolineae > Anaerolineales > DRMV01 > S139-71. The sequence continues at coordinate 24,524 of JALXBY010000002.1, read as the reverse complement.
AGCAACGGCGTGTTTCTTCCACCGGGAATTCGCCCGAATGAGGGCGCGCTGGAGGGCGGGGTCCAGGGGAATGCGGGCGCCAATGGCGTGCAGGGTAAATCCCTGGCGGGCCAGCGCGCCCTGGGCATCCCAGACCAGCCACAGCATCAGGTTCAGCTGCTCCAGAGGTTTCATTCCCCGTTCTCCGAAGGGTTCTCGGCAACCTGCCAGAGGGCCTGTCGGAAGAAGTCCTCATAAGGACGGTCGCCAATCCGAACCTCGAGGGCCGGGTCCACGTAACGCTGCAAATTGCGGGCCAAACGATGCACGGTGTTACCACATGTACCTTTAGGTAAGTACAGGCGAAAGTATTCGGGCGTGAATTCCATGCCAATGGGTTCCCAGAGGTGCAAATCCACGCCATGGACATAGAAAAAGCGGTCGCTACGGCGGATAGGATTGCCCCAAAGCCGGAACAGGTTGCGAGCCCGCCCGAAGATGCCTTCCATGAAACGCTGGAGGGTTTGCGGCGTGAGGGGTTGCGAAAAGCGGAAGGTGATGGAGGTACCCGTCAGGCGAACGCCGCCCCCAGGGAGTTCGAGCGACTCGGCCTGAATCCAGGCCGTTTGCTCCAGGAGTTCGGTAGCCCGTTGGTACATGCGGGTTATGGTCAGCAGGTATACCCGACCCTCCCGGAAGGAAGGTGCCCGAAAGGTGAGCTTTCCCCACGACCAGAGGTCATAGCCGCCCCTGTATGAAGCCGGGAGACGCAGCATCTTGAGGGCCCGGAAGGGCGGATGAATTTCCTGGAGCTGCGGCAAGAAGGAGCGAATACGCCCGACCAAATCCGTGAAATTGAAAGACGCCGCCCGGCGTTCCTTGGGGAAAGTATCCTCGTTTTCACCGTCCGCGCCCAATTCCTCCCGGTCGAACACGGTTTCTTCTGGTTCCTCACTATCTCGTTCCGTAATGTCTCTTCCATCCATCAGGCTTTCAAAACGGGCTTCATGCTCAAAGGCAAGGCGGGTAAACCGATGGGGATACACTTCCACCAGATAGTCTCGCCAGAGGATATCCAGCGCGATGCCGGCAAACCAGGCAAAATCCCACCAGGGATTTTGGAGAATGACTTTGCGAAAGCCACTTTCAAAGTCCTGATGACGAAGCAGGGTATAAAGGGCGAAATGGCGAGAAGACAGCTGTTCCAGGACGGCCCAGGGCCCCTGTCCATTCAAGAGGTACAGGAGACGGGGGTCCTCTGTAGGCCGAACGGGCCAGGGGAGGGAAGCCAAGGCCCGGGATTGGGCTTCAGAGCCATCGGCCGCGGTTTCCAACAGGTAGGCTTTAGGCAATCCCAAGTGAGGTGAAAGGCGTTGCCGATCCAGCTCCTCCTTCCGCTCTGCGGTATAGCGGTCCAGCCAACGGAAAAGCGCGTCACGATTTGAAAAGCGTGGAAACATGAGGCGCCTCCCACGAGGCGAGTCCATAAATCACCAAAATTCTAACAAAAGACATGCCTACCCGCCCGCTAAGAACATGCGCAGGGCCCGCTGGGAACGCCGTGCGTTGGGGCCAACGCTACATTGGCTGAACCAGTAGTAAACTTCCTCGTCGCTCATCCGGGCAAGCCCTGTGATGATGGCATCTATTCGGTCGGCTCGTTTCAGGGGTCGGGCGGCCAGAAAGAGCAGGGCCAGGCGTACCCCCAAGACTTCGGGCAGGAAGAAAGGCTCCCCAAACCGACGCACCAGGTCTCCGGGACGATAGCCGGCCTGCCGCAGGGTCTGGGCTAAGGCCTCCCCCAAAAGGTGCAGAGTTCGGCCCCGTACCTCAATGCACCACCATTCCGGTCGGTTCCCTTCGGCCTGGGTCTTCCCGCCCAGCCACTGGTAAAGGACGACTCGGTATCCCTGGCCATCTTCCGGGAAAGCGTACAGCACAAAAGGACGTTGCCTATCCGGCGGCGGAGCCGGTAGGGTAATTGGATAGGCAAAAGATTTGGGAAGCACGTCTTCAGGCACGGAAAAAAGCCCTTGCCGACCCGGCCAGGGAATGGGTCGTTCGAAGGGTCGCGGATGGCGCAAATACCAGGCATACAGGGGAGCGCCCGGATAGGGCTTATCCCGACGGTGCAGGGGGCGCAGAGATTCGTACTTTTCGGTATCCACGGGAATGACATCAATCAGGGTTACCACACCCAGGAGGGCGCCATAAGCCAGCGCGTCGGGGTCCAGGCCCAACTGGCGGACCCGCGCCGGACGTCGTACTGCTGCCGCATGGATGAGCAGGGGGCCGCGGTAACGAACCGTCCAGGTACGCAGTTCCACGGTTTTCTGACCCCGGATAATCATCTCGGCCCAGGGCTGGCGCACGCTCAGGGCCTTCATGGCGATTCCTCCGCGGGCTCGCCTATCAGACGGATTTCTCCCAGACCCAGCGGTTCCAGATCATCGGCCAGCGTGGGTAGTTCCGTCACGGCCAGGGTAGGCGTTCCCTGCAGGTGTAGGGTCAGGTCCAGTTGCGCGTCTTGCGCGCGTTCGGCCAGGGTGCTCAACGTGGGGACGAGTTCCCGGAACACGCCATGGTCGACGCGGCCATCAAAGTTGACTTCAGTATCCTGGCCCAGGGTCGCGCTGAATTGTACATCGAGCCGTTTCTTGCCCGGCAGCAAGGGCAAAGCCGCAGCCAGGGTACGCAGTGCGGCTGCCGCGGTTTTGGGGGTAAACCGGGAAATCTCCAATCGCAGCCCATGCAGGGCAGGCACACCCCCTTCCTGGGCCAGGTCGGTTAGACGGATAAAGGCCTGGCGCACCGGCAACGGCTCCGTGCCTGTATCCAGCACTGATGCATGCATGGGCTGGAAGTCTTTACGCTCGTCCTCCTCCACAGCCTCTTCTGCTGATCGTGGATAAAGTCCGGAGACCACAAGGGTTTCTTCCAGTGAGGGTTTTGATGGTTCTGCCTCGCGAGGAGACATCAAGCCTGCCTCGCGAGCGGCTTCGGGCAGGTAGAGGAAGGTGTCTTCGGAGATTTCAATAGCGGGCGGTGGGGTATGGGTATCGTATGCCTTTCCTGTGCGGGCATCGTAATATACCCATACCCCTTGTTCGATACCATTCTGAATGCTCCGACGAAGCTGGTTGGGATCCAGCAACCAGGGAAGCCGGAGGCTTTGCGCAAAGGCCCGCCTCAAATCCGCCGTACTGATTCGGTCACGGCCCCGAGGCCATGCCCGGGCTTTCAAGTAATGCGCGGACTTGGGGCGGTCATCATGGGTCAGCGCTTTGTTGTGTTCTCGTAGTACCCGAATTACAACGGCGACCTGGTCCTTTGACAGGTTTCCTTGGTCTTGAGGTGGAAGGGGCGCATGGGCCAAACGGTCGTATTCGGCCGGAGCTTCGGCGCTGGGGTAATAGAGGTGTCGGTAGCATCGGGCGATGGCCACCCGGAGCTCCATTTGGCTCTTTTGCCGTATCTCCCGCAATCGGCGCACCTGTTCTTTGCTAAATTCCTGCAGTCGGTCCGCATCGTCCAGCAAACGCTGTACAGCCAGGGCTCGCTGGGCCTGTTGAATCATCGGTTCAATCAGGTCGCGATCGGCCACCAAAAAGGCCAGGTAGTTGGCATACACGCGATGGGCCTCCATAGTACCGCTGTACTTAAAAATGCGGCGCACCATATCCGGAGGACGCTCGGCCTCCTGGGCGGTCACCCAAGCGGCATCGAAGTGGATAATGACTAACTGAGGGACATCCCCCTGGTCGGGCACTTCACCGGGCTCACGAGGAAAATGCACCACTTTGATGTTTCCCGAAGGCCACATACGGCGGATGACATCGTCGAGGTGCTCCTTAGCCCGTATGCGTCCCACTGCGGCCATTTCATCCAAGATAATTTTGTTCAGTGAAGGCTCCGTCTTGAACCGATACCGGTGGCCATCAAACTCAAAGAACCAGGCGTGGTTTTCCAGGTGCTCCAACGCCTGACGCACCAGGAGGGGTTCGTCTCCCGGCTCCAGGACGGCCAGATGGAGTTCGTCCAGACGAACACCGCTGGTCATCCCCTGGACCAGGCTATGGAGGAAGACGGTTCGAGCGACCCGTTGGGTATAGGGCGGCTTTCCCGCGGCTCGAAAAGCCTCATCGCCTACTTGGGCGTGGGAGGGACGCACCCGGCTGGCAATGTCGGCCTCAATCACCTGCTGGAACCGAGGCCGTTCCAGGCGACTGGTGAGGTCGCTGACGATTTGGGGGTCGAAGAAGTCCACATGGTGGGGATGAATCAAGGAGATTGGCCGATAGGGATGACGCCACAACCGGGCGACCACCCGGGCCAGCAGACGCAGGGCGCCGCGGGTACGCTGGAAGTTGGGAATCGTCGCCACCTTGTGGGTGAGGATGTACAACAATTCGGGATGAAAGGGGTAGGCTCGCCGCATTTCCTCCAGGTATTCGGCTCGTGTGGCCCGGGAGGGAAGGGCAATGTTCTGGGCTTCCCAATTTCGATAGGCCTCAAGGTAAGCGTGGAAAACAGGCTCGGCTTCCTCCCGCCGAATTTCCTGGAACAGACGATGGGTAACAATGGCGGGAAGCTCGTCTTCCTCCGCGGGGGTCAACACCTGCTCTTGACGGGCCGAAATCCGCCGCAGTTCTTGCAACAGGGCCGCAGTTTCCTTGGCAAAGGCATCATCATCGGTAGCCAGCGTGAGCACCACGACTACATGGGGCCGGGATGCCGCGAACTCCAATAGGGCCATCAAGAAAGGCGCGACCTGTTCGTCCAACTTTCCAGCCTGGGCCGAAGCCTGCCGCGCTTTGCGCAGGAAAGCCGCGATTTCGTCAATCAAGATAAGGGCCGGTTGCGCCCCGATGACCTGTTCCAGCAGAGGAATGCTGGGAGCCATCCCCCGGATATCGTGTTCCCGCATCAAGGCATACCCTTGGGAACCGGCCAACTGGTAGGCCATTTCCCCCCAGGGGGTGTGTACAACCACGCCATCCTCATGGGCCAAACCTGCAGGTTCCAAGGCGTTTCCGGCCAGGACGGCTATCCGTACCGTATCGGGCCTTGGTAGGAAGGCCAGGGAAGGAACGAATCGATCGGCTAAGGCGGCAGGCAGGTGTCCCCGGGCTGCGTGGTACAGCGCGATAAGGTTGTGCGTCTTGCCCCCTCCAAAGGAGGTCTCCAGACGAAGGATGGGGCTCGCGTTGGGCCGGGCACCTGTCAGGCGACCCAGAGCCTCGGTCAGCAGGGTGCGCAGACCTGTAGTGGGATAGGTGTTTTCAAAGAAGCGCTGTGGGTCCTGATAGATCGGGTCTGCCTCCCCACGGTAGACTTGGTAAATCTGGGCGGCAAACTGGTCTTCCCGCAAGTCGTTTTGGAGAATGTCAGGACGGGGACGACAGAGTTGGAAAATGCTCTTCAAGGCTCTTTCCTCCTCAAGGGCTTGGATTAAATTCTACCTAAAATGTGCATCGTGTACATGTAGACAGGGTACATCAATCTGGAGATTGGAAGGCCGCTTGAGCCAAGAAGTCCCACATTGCATGAAGCGACAATACAAGTAGCGTCATCATGGGCTGCTGCGGCAGATTTTGACACCCCTTTTAGGGTGGCGTCCGCCTTCCCGAACACACCCGGTGTATCATTACTTACGATCACCTCTTTTACATCGGGAAAAGGCAACATGACGGCCCACGACATCGCCCAACGGTACACCCAGGTGTTGGAACGCATCCACCAGGCCGCGCGGCGGGCCGGGCGGAACCCGGAGGACGTCCACCTCCTCGTGGTCACCAAGGGCCAGCCCCTGGAGCGCATCCAGGCCGTGGTCGAGGCCGGCGCGCGGGACCTGGGCGAGAACTACCCCGAAGAAGCCGTGCCCAAAATCCAGGCCCTGGCCGGGCTGCCCCTCCGCTGGCACATGATCGGGCACCTGCAGCGCCGTAAGGCCCCCCTGGTCGTCCGGCATTTCGCCATGATGCATTCGGTGGACCGGCTGCGCATCGCGCTGCGCCTGGAACGGCTCCTGGCCCAGGAAGGACGGACCCTGCCGGTGCTGCTGGAGTTCAACGTGGGCGGCGAGGCGCAAAAGCACGGCTGGCCGGCCTGGGACCCGAACCTCTGGCCCACCTGGGCCGACGAAGTGGCCCAAATCCTCGACCTGCCCCATCTCCAAGTCCAGGGGGTGATGACCGTACCGCCCTGGAACCCGGACCCTGAGGCCGTGCGCCCCTATTTCCGGCGCCTTCGGGAACTGCGGGACTGGCTGGCCCGCCGTTTCCCCCAGGCTTCCTGGCATCACCTTTCCATGGGCATGAGCCACGACTTCGAAGTGGCCATCGAAGAGGGGGCCACCTGGGTACGGATTGGCACCGCCATCCTGGGGCCGCGGCCTGGCCCGTGAGGGGGAAGGTCCAAGCCTTGGCCCGCCCGCGCTCAACCAGGCTCCCGCGCCACACCGGGGAAGCGCCCCCGCGCCAGGTGGACCTGGCCGGTTCGGAACGCGTCCTTGACTTGCTGCCAGTCCCGCAGTGCAGCCCGCTGCACCGCGGGCGGAAGGCTTTGGCTCAGGCTCAGGAACTCCTCCCGGTCCACTTCCACCATCTCCCCATGGGGGAACACAATCAGGTCCAGAAGCAGGTCCACGAAGCGCAACTGCCGGGGGCCTTCCAGCCGGGCCGGGAAACTCAGGTTGACGTACCAGCCCCGCAACACCCCGGATTCCCCCCGGTAGACCTCGAAGATGTTGAACCAGCGGTGGGCGAAGTAGGCCTCCAGCATGCGGTCCCCAGGCCGGAAGCAGAACCCGGCCACGCACTGTTCGGGGCCGGCGAACGCGGTTTCGAACAACCACACATGGCGATGATGCAGCCGTAACCGGGCCGGCCATCGGGCCCGCTCCCGGTACAGGATGTCCAGTTTGCGAATCCACCACACTTCGGAAGCGTCCATGGAGGCCCCCCAAAGGGGTCATTTCGAGCCGGTCTCGTCCTGCAGCGCGGGCGCGGAATGCAGCCATTGCGCGGCCTTGGCCAAGCCGTCGCGGGTCCAGCGCTCCAGGGCTTCCACCGCCCGTTCCAGAATCCAGGGCAACAGTTCCCGCTCTTCGGGGTCGAAGGGGGAAAGGACGTAATCGGCCGGGTCCATGTTCCCTGGCGGGCGGCCGATGCCAATGCGAAGCCGCGGCACGGCCTGGGTCCCCAGGTGTTCCAGCACGGAACGCATCCCCTTGTGCCCGGCATGGCTGCCCTTGGCCCGCATGCGCAGGGTGCCGAAGGGCAGGTCCATGTCGTCGTACACGATGATGAGGTGCTCCGGTGGCAGGCCCAGTTGCCGCACCAGGGGCGCGACGGCCCGGCCGGAGGCGTTCATGAAGGTCTGGGGTTTGACCAGCAGGGTGGGCACGCCGTGGATGGAAACCCGGGCCAGAAGCGCGTGCTCGCGGGGCGTGAACCGGCCGGCCCAGCGCCGGGCCAGCAGGTCCACCACCATGAAGCCCACGTTGTGCCGGGTCTCGGCGTATTCCGGGCCGGGGTTGCCCAGGCCCACGATCATCCGTTCGATGCGGGCTGCTTCGCCGCCTTTTTCATCCGCCGCGAAGTGCAGCCCGCCGATTTGCTGTAGCCACCGAATCCAGCGCTTGAGTTCTTCGAAGTCTTGTTTTCGCTTCTTGGCCATGAGGTCCCCTCGCGTCCGAAGATGTCTGCATGGAGGCAAAACGGCTGCTTCTGGGGAAACCCTTCGGAAGGGGTTGGCGCCACGCGCTTCGATTGTACCCAAGCCGGGCAAACCCGCGTATCCTTCCCGGCCCGGAACCGTCTTGTAGATACCCGAACCTAATCGCAATCCCTGCCAGGTAGCGACGGGTTTTCGATCTGCCATGCGCTTACGGGGATTGGGCTGCCTCGCTTTCCTTGTGGCCCTGCTGGTGCTGGCCGGGCTGTGGTTGCGGCGGGGGCCGCGGCTTTTCAGCCCCGGACCGCTAAGTGCGCAACAACTCCGGGGGGAGCCGTTGGGCGGCGTGCCCAACCATGCGGCCCTGGAGGACCGCTGTGAGGCCTGCCACGCGCCCCTCCAGACCCAAGGCCTGCTGTGCCTGCAATGCCATACCCGCATTCAACAGGAAATCGAACAGCAAGAACTGCACAGCCGCTTTGCCCGGCCCCTGGCCTGCCGGGAATGCCATCCCGACCACCGGGGCCGGGATGCCGACATGTTGCGCACGGCCTGGGAGCGCCTGGACCACGACCTCACAGGGTTTTCCCTGCGCAAGCACCGGCTGAACTACGACCGGGGCCCCCTGCTGTGTCAGGATTGTCACACGTCCTGGCCGGTGGACGACCCCCTCGCCTCGGTGGTGCCCCAGTGCCGCACCTGTCATACCCAGGCGGATCCGGACTTCATGGCCCGGCACGTGGCGGCCTTTTCCGACCGCTGTCTCGAATGCCACGACGGCGTGGACCGCATGACTACCTTCGACCATGCGGCCACCCGCTTCCCCCTGGAAGGCGCACACGCCCAGGCCCGCTGTGAAAGTTGCCATGAAGGAGGACGCTTCGAGGGCACGCCCACTGCGTGCCAGGCCTGCCACCAGGAGCCAGAGGTGCACCGGGGCCTCTTCCCTTCCACCTGTGCGGACTGCCACACCCCCCAGGCCTGGACCCCGGCCCGTCTGGACGGACGCCCCTTCGACCACGGGGCCACGGGCTTCAGCCTGGTCCGCCACCGCCAGGACCCGGTTACCGGGCAGGCCATCACCTGTCTGAACTGCCACGCGCGGGAGGGCCTGGCCTTCCTACCGGAAAGTTGCGTGCAGTGTCACCGGCAACGGGATGCCCGCTTCATGGACCAGCACCTGGCCACTTACGGACCTGCCTGCCTCCAATGCCATGACGGGGTGGACCGGATGGCCGACTTCGACCATGCCCAGGTCTTCCCGTTAGAGGGCGCGCACGCCCGGTTGGAATGCCAGGCCTGCCACCGGCAGTTTCGGTTTCGGGGCACTCCGCGGGAATGCCGTCAGTGCCACACCGAACCCGATTTCCACCGGGGCCTGTTCGGGCAGCAGTGCCAGTACTGTCATACCTCCCAGGCATGGACCCCGGCCCGGCTTCGTCTGCACCCCTTCCCCCTGGAGCATGGCGGCAACCCGGCCACCAACTGCGCGGTGTGTCATCCGGGCAACCGGTACGTACGTTACACCTGCTACGGCTGCCACGAGCACACGCCCGAAGGCATCCGCCGCACGCATCTGGCCGCGGGGGTCTCGGAAACCGAACTTCCCCAATGTATCGCCTGCCACCCACAAGGGGAGTAGCGCCACGGGGTCAGGCCGGGAGCACGGTTTTGGGGGAAGGCCAGCCGAGGGGGGCCTCCTGCGCCGCGACCTGGGCCAAGAAAGCATCCAGGGCCTGGAGCGCGCGCTGGGCGTAGGCCTGCTGCCGGGCGCGCTTGTCGCGAATGGGCTGTTCCAGGGGCGGGAGCAGGCCGAAGTTGGCCTTCATGGGCTGGAAGTCCGCTTCCGAAGCGTGGGTGATGTAGTAGATGAGCGCGCCCAGCATGGTCTCCCTGGGCAGTTCCAGGAGGGGCAGGCCGTGCGCGAGCCGGGCCGCGTTCCACCCGGCCAGAAGCCCCGTGGCGATGTTGCCCACGTACCCTTCCACCCCTACGATCTGCCCGGCCATGAACAGGTGGGGCCGCTGCCGGACCTGCAGGGCCGGCGTCAGCACCGCGGGCGCGAAGATGTAGGTGTTGCGGTGCATCTGCCCGTAACGGGCGAACTCGGCCTTTTCCAGGCCGGGAATCATGCGGAACACCCGACGCTGCTCCGAGAACTTCAGGTTGGTCTGGAACCCCACCATGTTGTACAGGGTCCCGGCCAGGTTGTCCTGGCGGAGTTGGACCACCGCGAAGGGCTGCCTGCCGGTGCGGGGGTCGATGAGGCCGGTGGGGCGCAAGGGGCCGAAGCGCAGGGCATCCCGCCCCCGCCGGGCCATGACCTCGATGGGCAGGCATCCCTCGAAGAAAGGGTGCTTGCCGGCCCGTACGCCCTGTTCGATGTCCTTTTCGAAGTCGTGCAACTCGATGCGCTCCGCGTGGACCAGCGCGTCCACGAACGCGTAGTACTGTTCTTCGTTCATGGGGCAGTTGATGTAGTCCCCTTCCTCCTGCACCCCACGGCCATAGCGGGAGCCGCGGAAGCAGACCTCCATGTTGATGGACTCGTACACCACGATGGGCGCGATGGCGTCGTAGAAGTAGAGGTGGTCCCGGCCGGTGAGCCGGGCCAGGGCCTCGGAGAGTTTGGGCGAGGTCAACGGCCCGGTGGCGATGATGGCCAGGTCTTGGGGGATTTCCGTGACCTCTTCCCGGATGATGCGGATGTTGGGATGGGCCTCCAGGGTTTCCGTGACCTTGCGGGCAAAGCAGGTCCGGTCCACGGCCAGGGCGCTGCCGGCCGGCACTGCGCAGGTCTCGGCCAGGGCCAGCAGCAGGGACCCCATCCGTCGGATTTCCTCCTTGAGCAACCCTCCGGCCCGGTCGATCAGGGTGGTTCCCAGGGAATTGGAGCACACGAGTTCGGCCAGGTCGCCCGTCTTGTGGGCGCCGGTCATCTTCTTGGGCCGCATCTCGTAGAGCAGCACCTGCATCCCCCGTTGGGCGGCCTGCCACGCTGCTTCACTTCCGGCCAGCCCACCACCCACGACAATCAGTTGCTTGCCCACCACAAACCTCCTCCAGGGGAAAATTTACCCTCCAACATGTCCCACGAACTTCGTGTGGGACCTCATCTTAGGCGGGGTTGTGGGGTTGTGCAAGGGTGGGGCTGAGTGGCGGTTTGATGCTTCTTGACCAGCACGAATCTTTGTACTATCATCCAATTGAAACCGCTCCCAAGCGAGGTGTACCGTGGGATACACCCTGGAAGACATCGCTCGCATGGCCGGCGTTTCGCGGTCCACCGTCTCCCGGGTGCTCAACAACCATCCCAACGTGCGACCCGAAGTGCGGGAACGGGTCTGGGAAGTCATCCGGCGGGTGGGCTACCAGCCCCACGCCGCGGCCCGGAGTCTGGCCACCCGCCGTTCCCAGGTTCTGGGCCTGGTCATCCCCGAGGCCGTCTCCACCCTGTTCACGGACCCCTTCTTCCCCGAACTCATCCGCGGCATGACCGATGCCTGCTACGCGCGGGGGTATTTGCTCACCCTGGCCCTGTTCCAGTCCCCGGAGCAGGGCCGGCGGCTGCTGCATCGCCTGCTTTCCTCCCATGCCGTGGATGGGCTCATCGTGGCTTCGGCCCGCCTGAACGACCCCCTCATCCCCCGCCTGCTGGAGGACGGCTTCCCCTTCGTCAGCATTGGCCGGCATCCTGACCCGCGGGTGAGCTTCGTGGACGCGGACAACGTCGCGGGCGCGCGCATGGCCGTGGAATACCTGATTCGCCGCGGGCACACCCGCATCGCGACCATCACCGGCCCTATGGACATGGCCGCGGCCCAGGACCGCCTGGAGGGCTATCGTCAGGCCCTGCGGGCGCGCGGGCTCCCCCTGGACCGGCGCTACATTGTGGAAGGGGATTTCACCCAGGAGGGCGGCCGCGCGGCCATGCAGCAGCTTCTGGGCCTGCAACCCCGCCCCACCGCGGTATTCGCGGCCTCGGATGCCATGGCCATGGGCGCGCTGAAAGCCGCGCGGGAGGCCGGGTTACGGGTGCCCGGGGAGGTCACGGTGGTGGGGTTCGACGACATCCCCCAGGCCGCGTATTTGGAGCCGCCTCTGACCACGGTGCGCCAACCCATTGTGCGCATGGGCGCTCTGGCCGTGCAGCTCCTGGTAGAACAGGTGGAACGCGGGGCCCAGCCCCAGCGCGTGGTGCTGCCCGTGGAGCTGGTCGTTCGCGGAACCTGAGCCCGCTCCCAGAGAGCTGGGCGGAATTTTTGCGCTGTTATGGGAGCGTTCCCAAGACTATATGGAGAGGACCGACTTTCCGGCCTTCAGAACCCTGACCAACACAGGAGGTGTGCCATGATGAAGCGAGTGCTGCCCTTGCTGGTCCTGTTGAGCCTGCTGTTCGTGGCCGCGTGCCGGGCCAAAACCCCCACGCCCGCGGCCACCGCGACCAAGGCCATGACAACGGCCACCCAGGCCCCAACCGCAACGCCCAAACCCAAGGCGCAAAAGCCCACCGCAACCCCCAAGCCCAAGGAGAAAATCCGCATCCGCTGGTTCATCGGCCTTGGAACCGGGACCAACCCCGAACAGCAAAAGGTCCAGGAGCAGGTCGTCAAGGCCTTCAACGAATCCCAGGACGAGATTGAGCTGGTTCTGGAGGTCGTGGCCAACGACGTGGCCTTTGACACCCTGCGCACCGAGATTGCCGGCGGCAATCCCCCGGACATCATCGGCCCCGTGGGCGTCCGCGGGACCAACGAGTTCCCCGAGATCTGGCTGCCCCTGGACGACTATTTGAAGGGCTACGACCTGAGCGACTACGAAAAGTCCGCGCTGGATGCTTGGCGACGGGACGGCAAGCTGATTGGCCTGCCCATCGGTGTGTACCCGTCCTTCATCTACTACAACAAGGACCTGTTCGATGAAGCCGGTCTACCCTATCCGCCGCACAAGTTCGGCGAACCCTACGCGGACGGCGACCCGTGGGACATCAACAAGCTGACCGAGATTGCGATGAAGCTGACGGTAGACGCCAACGGCAACGACGCGACCAGCCCGGACTTCGACCCTGAAAACATCGTGCAGTTCGGCTTCGTGTTCCAGTGGACCGACCCGCGCGGTTGGGCCACGCTGTTCGGCGCGGGCAACTTCTACAAGGAGGAAAACGGCAAGTACGTGGCCTACGTCCCCGACCACTGGCGCGAGGCCTTCCACTGGTACTATGACGCCATGTGGAAGAAGTACTTCGCGCCCAACGGGCCGTACATCCAGAGCGACCTCTTGGCCGCGGGGAACCCCTTCAACTCCGGCAATGTCGCCATGGCCCACTGTCACCTGTGGTACACCTGCTGTCTGCAAGATGTGCCCAACTGGGATATTGCGGTGGTGCCGGCCTACAACGGCAAGTACACCGCGAAACTGCACACGGATATGATTGGCATCTACCAGGGCACCAAGCATCCTGAGGCCGCGGTGAAAGTGCTGTGGTACCTGGCCCACAACGAGGACCTGCTCACGGTCTGGGGTGCGATGCCGCCCATCAAGAGCCTGCAGGAGGCCTTCTTCCGGCGGCTGGAGGAGAAGTACCCGGGCCGCGACTGGCAGGTGGCTGTGGAAAGCCTCAAGTACATCGACATCCCCAACCACGAGGCCTGGATGCCCAACTTCGCCAAAGCCGACGACCGGGTCAAGCAGTTCCAATCCGAAATGGAGAACACACCGGACCTGAACGTGGACCAGGCCCTGGAGAAGCTGGTCCAGGACCTTCAGGCCATCTTTGACGAGGTGCAGAAGTAAAATTGCCCGCGGGGACGGTGCCAGAGCGCCGTCCCCGCGTTTTTCCAGGTATTCCTGCGTCGGCGTTTCAAAACGAGCGAGGTAGCCATGCATCGGGAGAGCATCAGGCGGTTGTGGTCGCGGCTGGACCCGCGCGGCCCATGGCGGGGTCTTTCCCCATTGGAAAGGCGGCGGGCCGTGTGGGGATGGGTCTTCCTTTCCCCCTGGCTGGTGGGCTTTCTGGTGTTCTACCTGATTCCCATGGTGGCGTCCCTGGTCTTTTCCTTCACGAACTTCAACCTGAACCAACCGGAGCAAATCCGCTTCATTGGCCTGGAGAATTACCGCCAGCTGCTCACCGACCCCCTGGTGCGGCGTTCGCTGTGGATTACCGTGCGCTTCATGCTCTTTTCCGTGCCCATTTCCATCCTGGTGCCGCTGGCCCTGGCCGCGCTGCTCAATGCCCGTTCGCTGTGGGGAAAGCGGGTCTTTCGCACCCTGTTCTACATGCCCACCGTGGTACCTCTGATTTCCGCGATTTACATCTGGCAGGGCTTTTTGAACGCGCGTACGGGCTGGCTGAACCGCTTCCTGGCCTGGCTGGGCATCAAGGGCCCGGATTGGCTCAACTCCGTGACTTGGGTCTACCCCGCGCTGATTCTCATCGGCCTGTGGGGGATGGGCAACGCGATGCTCACCATGCTGGCCGCGATGCAGAACGTGCCCAGGGAACTCTACGAAGCGGCCGCGATTGACGGCGCGGGGCCCTTCCGCCGCTTCCTCCACATCACCCTGCCCCTGATTACCCCCGTCATCTTCTACAACCTGGTGCTGAGCATCATCGGCCACTTCCAGTACTTCATCATCCCCTGGGTGCTCCTGGGTCCCAACGGCGACCCCGGGGGCGCCACCCTGTTCTTCAACCTGTACCTCTTCAAGGTGGCCTTTGTGTACGTGAACATGGGCTACGGCGCGACCCTGGCCTGGTTGCTCTTCCTCCTGGCCCTGGGCGTGACCATCTTGCTCTTCGGTACCGCCAGGTATTGGGTCTATTACCCGGCTGGAGAAGAACGATGAGTCGCAAGCCCTATGTCCCGAGCGGGTATGCCTGGACGTCCTCTGCGTATCCGGCCCGACAGTGGCGCCGGTTGGTTGCGGTGGCCGGGGTTACGCTGTTCGCGCTCATCCTGCTTTTGGGCTATCTCAGCCCCTTTGGGTACATGGTCGCCACCGCGTTCAAAGACCGCCAGATGATGGCCAAACCCAACGCGCCCCTGTGGCCCGCGGTGGAGGCCACGTACACCTACACCGGGCCCGAACTCCAGGTGAAGTTGGGGTCCCGCACTTATCGCGTGGTCCCCGGCAAGACGTACCCCCTTTACCGGGTGCCCACGGAAGAGGGGATACGCAACCTGGCGCTGGTCATCAAACGCCGGAAGGAGAGTTATTTCATTGACCCACAACGTCCCGAACAGGGTTTGATTCGCTGGCAGGGAAACTGGCGCAAACTGCAACCCGTGTGGCAATTCCGGCCCAAATGGGAGAACTTCGTCAAGGCGTGGCACGAAATCAACTTCCCCCGGTTGCTGCGAAACACCTTTGCCATCGCGGTCATCGGTGCGATAGGGACGTTGATTTCCAGCACCCTGGTGGCCTATGGGTTCGCGCGCTTTCGCTTTCCGGGCCGCAACGTGCTCTTCATCATCCTCATCGGAACCATCATCCTGCCCGGCCAGGTGACCCTGGTACCCACCTACGCGTTCTTTGCCCGCATTGGCTGGGTGGGGACCTGGCTTCCCCTCACTGTGCCCCACTTCTTTGCCAACGCATACAACGTGTTCCTGCTGCGCCAGTTCTTCCTGGCGATTCCCCGAGAACTGGACGAGGCTGCCATGATTGACGGCGCGGGACCGTTCCGTATCCTGTGGTCCATCGTGCTTCCCCAGGCCTGGCCCGCGCTGGTGACCGTGTTCCTGTTCCATTTCATGTGGGCCTGGAACGATTACTTCTACCCCTACATCTACCTCTCCACCCGGCCCGACCTGCAACCCATCTCCGTGGGCATTTACACCTACAACGCCATGTATTTCAGCCAACCCCACATGATTCAGGCCACCGCGCTCATGGGCCTGGTGGTCCCCGTGGTGATTTTCTTCCTGGCCCAGCGCGCCTTCATGCGGGGCGTGATTTTCACAGGAGTGGAGAAATGAGCAGGGGAGGCTGGGGCCGTACTCTGGGCATCGGATTGCTGCTTTCCCTGCTACTCGCGGGTTTGGCCCTGTTGGTGACCTCTCGATTGAAGGCCCATCCCAAGTCCAGAGCAACCCCCACGCTCCCTATAGGACTGGTGGTGGACGTGACCGCTGTGGAAGGCGAGGTGAGCCCGTACGTCTTCGGCGCGAACTACGGGCCCTGGATGGTCGTGCCCTATGAACTGATGGACGAGGCCCAGGCCGCAGGTCTTCGCTTTCTGCGTTTCCCCGGCGGCAATTGGGGGGACCAGCATGACCTGCGGCCCTACCAAATTGACGCGTACATTCAGCTGGCGCGGCAACTGGGCGCGGAGCCCAGCATTAGTGTCCGGTTGCGCGGGGGGACGCCGGAGCAGGCCGCGGCGCTGGTCCGTTACACCAACATCGAAAAGGGCTACGGCGTGCGCTTCTGGAGCATCGGCAATGAACCCAGCCTGTACCCGGACTATGACACGGAGCGGTTCAACCGGGAGTGGCGCGCCTTTGCCGAAGCCATGCGGGCCGTGGACCCGACCATTCGCCTCATAGGGCCGGAGATTCACCAGTTCACCGCGGACCCGGCCGCGAACCCTAAGGACCGTCATGGCCACGATTGGATGACCGCGTTTCTGGAGGCCAACGGCGACTTGGTGGACATCATCTCCTTTCACCGTTACCCATTCCCTCGCTGCCGGACATGCCCACCTGCGTCGGTGGAGGAACTCCGGGCCAACGCGGCGGAATGGGACGATATCATCCGCTACCTGCGGGCTACGGTCCGGGAGATAACCGGTGAGGACAAGCCCATCGCGGTCACCGAGGTGAATTCCCACTGGAACAAGGCCGTGGGCAAGGAAACCACGCCGGACGGGTTCTACAACGCGATCTGGTGGGCCGACGTTCTGGGCCGGCTCATTCGCAACCGGGTGTTCATCGTGGCCTACTTTGCGCTGCAGACGTCCCCTGGCGCTGGGCCGTGGGGGCTTCTGGCCAGCCGGGACGTGCGGCCCACGTACTACGTTTACCGCCTCTATCGCGAATTCGGCACACATCTGGTTGCGGCGCGTTGGCATGCTCCGGTGGCTGAAGTTAGCGCATATGCGGCGGTACGGGATGATGCCGCGCTCACCGTGGTGCTCGTGAACCGAGGCCAGCGTCCGCAAGAGGTTCCCTTAACAGTGACGGGTGCGGCCGTGCGCGGCCCGGTGACCGTCACCCGGTTGGATCGCGAACACTTCGTCGAACGCGTGGCCACGTTGACGTACCATCCAGGTCTCACCCTTTCCCTCCCGGAGGCTTCGGTCACCCTGCTCACTATCCCGATAGAGCATACAACGCCAACTTCTACGTCAAGGAGGAGCAAACCAATGAAGGAACCAATGAAGCCTTCAGAGCGCAACGGTGTATCGGTCGTATCCCCATTCGCAGCAGAAATTCCTGCAGTGGCGTGGTCTCGGCCGATTGGCTTGCCGGTCCCGAACCCGCCGCGGCCGCGGACAGAGTACCCCATCGTGGATGATGGCCCTTATCAGGGCGCGCCCCTGGGGGGCATCGGCGCAGGGACCATCGGCCGCACCTACCGCGGGGACTTCGCCCGCTGGCACCTAGACATTGGCCGGCATCACTATGAACCCATCCCTGCCAGCATGTTTTCCGTCTTTATGGCCCAGGGAAATCACCGTGTTGTCCAGGCCCTCTGGACGGAGAAGCCGGACCGCGTGCTTTCAGCTTGGCGGTGGAAGTATCCCGTGGGTGCAGGCACCTATTACGCGCTGTACCCCCGCTCCTGGTTCGTGTACACGTGGGAAGAATTCCCCGCGCAACTCATGGTGGAGCAATTCTCTCCGGTGTTGCCCCACAACTACCGGGAAAGCAGCTACCCGGTGGCCATCTTTCTGTGGCGCGCGTACAACCCCACTGCGGAGCCGGTGCAGGTGGGCTTGCTTTTCACTTGGCAAAATGTGCTCGGCCGGTGGTGGGACGGCCTGGACCGCCAGGGCGGTCACGTGCACGCCGCACGAGAGGAGCTCCTGGCTTCGGGCACCATGGTCGGCGTGGTCATGACCGATGGTCAACCTGAAGTGGTTGAAGGCTGGCAGGGGAGCTTCGCCATTGCCGCGCTGGAAACCGAAGGCGTCCGGGTGACCTATCGCACCCGGTTCCGCGCGGACGGTGACGGCGCTGAGATCTGGGCAGACTTTGCCGCGGACGGCGCGTTGGAGAACGTGGACGACCGCACCCCAGCCGCAGAGGGGGAACCCCTCGCCGCGGGGTTGGCTGTAACCTTTGAACTGGCTCCCGCCGCGGAGAAAGAGGTGCCCATTGTGCTGGCGTGGGATTTGCCCATCGCCCAGTTTGGTGGGGGAGACAAGTGGCATCGTCGCTACACGCGATTTTTTGGTACGAGTGGCCGCAACGCGTGGGCTATCGCGCGCGACGCGTTGGAGCACTACCGCGAGTGGCGTCAGGCCATCGTGGATTGGCAGGAGCGCATCCTTGCGGAGGAGAGCCGGCCTGAGTGGTTCAAGCAGGCCCTCTTCAACGAGCTTTACTACGTGGCGGACGGCGGTACAGCCTGGGTGGTTGACCCTGAGGACCCAGAAGGCATTGGCCACTTCGCCCAACTGGAAACGTACGATTACCCCTTCTATGAAACCCTGGACGTCCGTTTCTACGGGTCCTTCCCCTTGCTCATGCTTTGGCCCGAGCTAGAAAAGCAAGTGATGCGGGATTTCATCCCCACGGTGTTGGCCGAAGACCTAACACGACGGCGCGTCGAAAGCAACGGTCAGTTCCGGCCACGCAAGTTGGCTGGCGCGGTTCCCCATGATCTGGGAATGCCCGCGGAGTCCCCTTTCCGTCTCCCCAACGCGTATGCCTGGCAGGACCCCAACGTGTGGAAGGACCTGAACAGCAAGTTCGTGCTGCTCATCTACCGGGATGTTGTTTACACCGGCGATGAGGCGCTGCTCCGGGAAGCCTGGCCCGCGGTGAAGGCTGCCCTTGAGTATTTGAAGCGTTTTGACCGGGACGGTGATGGGCTCCCGGAGAACGACGGTATTCCCGACCAGACCTTTGACACCTGGCCCATGAAGGGGCCCAGTGCCTACTGTGGTGGTCTGTGGCTGGCAGCTTTGGCTGCCGCCCGCCGCATGGCCGAGCTGGTGGGGGATACGGAAGCGGCAGAAACCTATGCCCGCTGGTACACCCAGGGTCAGGCCGCATACGAGGCCAAACTCTGGAACGGCCGCTACTACCGTTATGACACGGACAGCGCGTACCGTGATGCCATTATGGCTGACCAGCTGGCCGGCCAGTGGTACGCGGACGTGACGGGCCTTCCGGCCGTTGTTCCCGAGGACCACGTCCGCTCCGTGTTGGAAACGGTCTACCGGCACAATGTGCTGGGGTTCGCGGACGGTCAGATGGGTGCGGTAAACGGTGTGCGACCTGACGGGAGCTTGTACACCGATTCCGACCAGGCCGAGGAGGTCTGGGTCGGGGTGACCTACGCGCTGGCCGCGTTTATGCTCCACCGCGGGATGGACGAGGCCGCGTGGCAGACCGCGTTTGGCGCGTACCGGGTCACGTACGAACGGGGACTCTGGTTCCGTACACCCGAGGCCTGGGACAAGGACGGCAACTTCCGGGCCAGCATGTACCTGCGTCCAGGCGCCATCTGGGCCATGGAATACGCGCTGCGGCGCCGCGTCAGATAAACCATGATCTAAGATGGCGTCGTTCTGGCGCATCAAAGCGTGACTGTGAGGATGCGATTGTGGGCAAGGCCCATGATGTAGTGGCCCTGAGACTACTGATTTTGTCCTATAGGGGATCCAGCCAGTGGCGGGCGGGAAAGACTTCCGGGGAGTAGTACTGTGCTCGTACGAATTCGCCCGCGCGGGGCTACCTTCGCGGGTCAGGCTGGGTATAATAGGGGGGCCAGCCACCGTAGCTCAGTCGGCAGAGCAGCCGCCTCGTAAGCGGCAGGTCGCGGGTTCGAGTCCCGCCGGTGGCTTGACAGGGAGGGGAACCTCCCTATAATGAGAGGCGACGTGCCGAAGTGGCGGAATTGGTAGACGCGCGGCGCTCAGGACGCCGTGGGCATTACGCCCGTGGGGGTTCGAGTCCCCCCTTCGGCACACCAAGCGGCCACAAAACGTGGCCGCTTTTCTTTTTGCCTGACGCCCGGAGTCTCGCATGGGGCGCAAACCACGGGTTTTTGGTAAAATTCCAAGGCAAAAATCGCGAAAATCGCGGCGGGCTATCCCCGTTGCTTTCCCCAAAACCTATGAGCGAAGGTGAAAAACGCCTTCCTCATATCTTCCTGGAGGCCCATATGCCCAACCGTCTTGCCCAAAGCACCTCGCCCTACCTGCGCCAGCACGCACATCAGCCGGTGGATTGGTACCCCTGGGGCCCTGAGGCCCTGGAGAAGGCCCGGCGGGAGAACAAGCCCATCTTCCTCAGCATCGGCTACGCGGCCTGCCACTGGTGCCACGTCATGGCCCATGAGTCCTTCGAGGACCCGGAGATCGCGCGGCTGCTCAACACCTACTTCGTGCCCATCAAGGTGGACCGGGAAGAGCACCCCGACGTGGACCACGTCTACATGCAGGCCGTGATTGCCATGACCGGCCACGGCGGATGGCCCCTCAGCGTGTTCCTCACGCCCGAAGGCGAACCCTTCTACGGCGGCACCTACTTCCCGCCCCAGCCCCGGTACGGGCTGCCCTCCTTCCGCCAGGTACTGGAGGCCATCATCCAGGCCTGGCAGCAGGATGAAGCCAACATCCGGGCTTCGGCCGCGCGGCTGCGGGAACACCTGCAGGTCCGGCTCCGGGTGCCGCTGCAGGGGCAGGCCGGCCGGACCCTGGCCCCTGGCCTGCTGGAGGAAGCCGTGGGCAACCTGGCCCGGGATTTCGACGCCCGGTACGGCGGCTGGGGCCAGGCCCCCAAGTTTCCCCAGGCCATGGTGCTGGAATTCCTGCTGCGCCAGGCCCACCGCGGCAACCGTCAGGCCCTGGAGATGGCCGTGCACACCCTGACCGCGATGGCCCAGGGCGGTATGTACGACCTGCTGGGCGGCGGCTTCCACCGCTATAGCGTGGACGCGGCCTGGTGGGTGCCCCACTTCGAGAAGATGCTTTACGACAACGCCCTGCTGACCCGGGTCTACCTCTATGCTTACCTGTTGACCGGTGAAGAAACCTTCCGGGACGTTTTGGACGCGACGGTGGCCTTCCTGCTGCGGGAGATGCGGCATCCCCAGGGCGGCTTCTACAGCAGCCTGGATGCGGACAGCGAGGGCCGGGAAGGCGCGTTTTACACCTGGACGCCCGAAGAAGTGGCCCGCATCCTGCCGGAAGACGAACGGGACCTGGCCCTCTGGGCCTACGGCCTGACCGGCCCGCCCCAAATGGAGGATGGGCGCTACGTGCTGCGCCGCGTGTACACCGACCGGGACCTTGCGCAGCGCTTTGGCCTGTCCGAGGCCGAGGTCCGGCAGCGACTGGCGCAGGCCCGGGAACGTCTTTTCCAGGCCCGCGCCGGCCGTCCCCGGCCCGCGGTGGATGACAAAATCCTCCTGGGATGGAACGGCCTGACCGTATGGGCTTTGGCCGAAGCCGCGTTCTACCTGCACCGGGCCGACTGGCTCCAGGCTGCTCGCGAGGCCATGACCTTCCTGCTCACCCACCTGCGGGAGGGCGACCGCTGGTACCGGGGCTGGCACCAGGGCCGGCATACGCCCACACCGGCCTATCTGGAGGACCACACCGCGCTGGCCATGGCGCTTCTCGCCCTGTACCGGGCAGACCCCGACCTGGTCTGGTACCGGGCCGCGCAGGAGCAGGTCCACATCATTGAGACACGCTTCACCGACCCCGAAGGTGGCTGGGCCGATACCCCCCAGGGCCACGACGCGCCCCTGGTGCGCCCCAAGACCCTGGAGGACCAGGCCACGCCCTCGGGCAACGCGCTGGCCGTCACCTTGTGGCTGCAGATGTACGCCTACACCATGGAACCGGCCTTCCGGCAAAAGGCGGAGGAACTGCTGCAGACCATGGCCCCGGTGTTCACCCGTTACCCCCTGGGCTTTGCCCAATGGCTGTGCGCGCTGGACATCGCCATCGGCCCGGTTCAGGAGGTGGCCTTGTTGACCCCGGAGACCAAAGCCGACTTGCAGGCCCTGGTGGACGTGTTGCGGGAAGCCTGGCGGCCTCGAACCTTCTGGGCCGTGAGCACGTACCCGCCCGCGGCCGATGCACCGCCTCTGGTGCAGGACCGCCCCCTGGTGGAGGGCCGGCCTACGGTGTACGTCTGCCAGGCGTTCACCTGTCACACCCCGGTTACCGAACCGGCGGCCTTTCGCAAGTTGTTGGAGGCGGACCGCTAAGCGGGTGGACGTAGCCGCAGTCTGCGGTGAGCAGTCGGCAGTCCGCGGTCAGCGGTGCGAGGTCAGCCAACGGTTGCCTCGCGGGCGGCCATGGCTTCTTGGATGTCCTTGACGATTTGGGACGTGGGCGTGCCGGGGCCGTAGACCCGGTACACGCCCATTTCCTGCAATTTGGCCGCGTCGTCCGGCGGGATGATGCCGCCCACGATCACCAGGACGTGGCCCATCCCTACCTCGCGCAACTTTTCCAACACTTCCGGGACCAGGGTCATGTGCGCGCCGGAAAGGATGGAGAGGCCCACCACGTCCACGTCTTCCTGCAGCGCGGCCTGGGCAATCATCTCCGGCGTCTGGCGGATGCCGGTGTAGATGACCTCCATCCCTGCATCCCGCAAGGCCCGGGCCACGATTTTGGCCCCCCGGTCGTGGCCGTCCAGCCCGGGCTTGGCCACCAGCACGCGAATGGTTCGCCGGTTCATGGCCTGCCTTCCTTAAAGAGGGCGTTTGAAAACCCTTCGGGCTAAGGTGCGAAGCACCTTCTCGAACACTCTCTTACCAGCAGATGGATGCCCCATACAGGGTTTGCTGTAGTGCGCAGGCAAAGCGCAGGAAAAGCCGCGCGGGCCAGCCAATCCACCAATCCAACACGGGGATGCCCATCCAGGGCAGCACGAAGAGCACCAGGAGAAGCAGCAAAGGCGCATAGGCGACCAGCGGCGCCAGGTGGCGATGCCAGAAGTCCGGCCACAGGTCTTCGACGATGCGGGAACCATCCAGCGGCGGGATGGGGAGCAGGTTGAAGAAGGCAAGGCCCAGGTTGAGCCAGACGAAAATCCAGAGCCAGGAAGCCAGGGTACGGCCCAGGCCGCCCAGGGCCGGATACAGGGCTGGGGGAATCAGCATCACAGCGAGCACGAACACCAGGTGGCTCAACGGGCCGGCCAGGGCCACCAGAGCCATGCCATACCGATGCCGCAGGCGGTAGGGGTTCACGGGCACGGGTTTGGCCCAACCGAACCCGGTCAAGAGCAGGAACAGCGCGCCGGTTGGGTCCAGGTGGGCCCGGGGGTCCAGCGTCATGCGGCCGGAAGCGGCTGCGGTATTGTCGCCCAGCCGGTACGCGGCCCAGGCATGGGCGAACTCATGCACCGGCAGCACAATCAACAGGGCCAGCAAGCGCACGACGATTTCCACGAAGGTGAAGCCCAGCATGGCGTTGTTCCCGGTAAAGAAGGTCAGAAGCCGTGCAACGCCCGGACCTGACGGAGCAGGTCCGCGGTTTCGGGTTCATCGAAGGGGGGCGTGGCTTCTTCGTAAACGGCATCGGGCAACGGCGCTTCGGCCAGGGCATGGAACACGGCCTGAATGCTCAGCCTCACGGCGGGCGGGTGGTACCCGCCTTCCAGGGTGAAGAGCACGCCTTGCATGTGCAATTCATCGGCCCATGCAGCCAGTTGGCCGGCCATGTCTGCGAAGTCCCTGGCCGTCAGCCCCAGTTGGGTCAGGGGGTCCTGCCAGTGGGCATCGAAGCCCGCGGAGACGAAGAGCACCTGGGGCCGCCAGGCGGCCAGCCAGGGTCGCACCACCTCCTCGAAGGCCCGCAGGTACCCCTGTCGTCCGGTCCGGGCCGGGAAGGGCACGTTCACGATGCGGCCCCGGGCGTGGGGGGCATCGTCCAGGTCCCCGGTGCCGGGGTAGATGCCCCACTGGTGCAGGGAAAGGAAGGCCACCTGGGGATGGTCCTCGAAGATGGCCTGGGTGCCGTTGCCGTGATGGGCGTCGAAGTCCAGGATGGCCACCCGTTCGAGGCCCTGGGTCAGGGCGTGGGCTGCGGCGATGGCCACGTTGTTCACCAGGCAGAAGCCCATGCTCTGGGTCCGGGTGGCGTGATGGCCCGGCGGGCGGACCAGGGCAAAGGCCCGGCGGAAGCGCCCAGACAGCAGGGCCTCGGTCAGCGCGAGCAAGCCGCCAACCGCGCGGCGGGCCGCGGTGCACGATTCCGGCGTCACATACGTGGGTGCATAGTCGATGACGCGGGGGCCGGTCTGACATTCCACCTGCAGGCGTTCCCACATGCGGGAGTGATGCACCCGGAGGATGGCTGCCTCCGGCGCCGGGTCGAAGGCCACTTCTTCCAGGGGCAGGCCCGCGGCCTGCAACCAGGCCTCCAGCCCCCGGAGGCGCTCCGGGCTTTCGGGATGATCCAGATAGCGATGCTGGGGGGAAGGTACCCAAACGTAACCCACGCGCGCCATAGCATGGCGGATTATACCAGTCTGGACTGCGGGGTGCACCGGCCGTAAATTTTCTTCAAGAAAAGCGACCCGGCCCGGCCACGTTCGCTTTGCAGCAGGCTCTGAGTATGTACAATGTGGACCGGCTGTGCTCGGCACGAAGCATCCACGGCCGTGCCTGTTTATCCCCGCGCACCCCCCACCCCCCGCCTGGAGGCTCCCCATGTCCATGAC
>JALXBY010000001.1 GCA_026991215.1 Anaerolineales bacterium | reverse complement strand
GCTCATGGCCCGCATCATCCGGGCCAGGGCCTTGGGGTTGCGTTCCAGTTCCTCGAAGGTTCCAGGGTCGGCCAGGTCTTCCACCCGGCTTTCGAAGGACCGGATGAAACGCACCCGGCCGATGCGCCGCTGCACGTTCCCGCTGCCGCAGCGGGGGCAGTGAACCGGCACCTTCCCGTATTCGGAATACGAGAGGCGGACCGTGAAGATTCGGTTACAATCCTGGCACACGTAGGTGTACTCCGGCATCTGGCATCCTCCCTGGAGGTTGGAGCGCATGGAGCATTATACCGATGCGCGCTTGGAGGGGTTTCCGCCCCCGCGCCATCCGTTACTGATTGTGATTTCCGGGCCTTCGGGCGTGGGCAAGGATGCCGTCCTGCGCCGGTTGAAGGCCCGCGGCGCGGATTTCCACTTCGTGGTCACCGCGACCACCCGACCGCCCCGGCCCGGCGAGCGCCACGGTGTGGACTACTATTTCGTGTCCACCGAAGAATTCCAGCGCATGATTGCCCAGGGCGAACTCATGGAATGGAGCATTGTCTACGGCGACTACAAGGGCGTGCCCGTGGGTCCCATCCGTGACGCGCTGCGCCGGGGCCAGGACGTCATCATGCGCATCGACGTGCAGGGCGCGGCCAAGGTCCGGGCCCTGTGTCCCGATGCCGTGCTCATCTTCCTCATGGCCGAATCCCTGGAGGTGCTGGAGCACCGCCTGCGGGAACGGGGCACCGAATCCGGGCAGGACCTGCAGACCCGCCTGGAGATGATGGAAAAGGAACTGGCCCGCCTGCCCGAATTCGATTACCTGGTCATCAACCGGGAAGGCGCGCTGGACGAGACCGTGGACCAGATTCTGGCCATCGTGGCCGCGGAGCACCTGCGGGTGCGGCATCGCAAGCCTTGCGCCGCGCTGTTACGGTCGCCTTCCCAATCTGCGGTCCAGCCTGTGGAGCACAGGGCCGATGCTTGAACGGGGCACCCTGTTACGGGAGCGGTACCGGATTCTACGGGTCATCGGCGCGGGGGGCATGGGCCGGGTGTACCTGGCCGAAGACGAACGCCTGCCGGGACGCAAGTGCGCGGTCAAGGAAATCCGTTACCTGGGCGCCTTCCCCCAGGAGTGGCATGACGAATTGCGCGCCCAGTTCATGCGGGAAGCCACGGTCCTGGCCCGCCTGGACCATCCCAACCTGCCCAAGGTCTCCGATTTCTTCTCCGAAGCCGAGGCCGACTACCTGGTCATGGATTACGTGCCGGGCAAGGACCTGATGACCCTGCTCTACGAAGCCCAGGAAGCCGGTCGGTCCCTGCCCCTTGCCGATGTGCTGGCCTGGATGGACCAACTCATGGATGCGCTCGTGTACCTGCACACCCAGAACCCGCCCATCGTGCATCGGGATATCAAACCGGCCAACATCAAGGTCACGCCCACGGGGTTGGTCAAACTGGTGGACTTCGGCCTGGTCAAGGAGATGGTGGTGGGCGAATCCACCATCACGGTGATTCACGGCAAGGGCACGCTGCCCTATACCCCCCTGGAGCAATACGCCGGGGAAGGGGGCCGGACCGACCCCCGCAGCGACATCTACGCCCTGGCCGCGACCATGTACCACCTGCTCACCGGGCATCCGCCGCCGTCGGCCCGGGAGCGGTTCCTGAACCCGCGGGTGCTCAAGCCCTTGCGGGAATACAACCCGGCGATTCCCCCGCAGGTGGAGCAGGCTGTGCTGTGGGGCATGGCCCTGCACCCGGATGAGCGGCCGCCCTCGGTCGCGGTCTTTCGGGAAGCCCTGCGGGGCGCGGCCGCGCCCCTGCGTCCGGCCCAGGAAAGCACGCAAGCCCAGCCCGGTTGGTGGCGCTACTGGCCCGAAGCCCTGCTGTTTCTCCTCGCACTGGCAGGTTTGATGCTGGCCTACCAGGTGTTCCGGTAACGGTGCAGCGGTGAGTAGTCAGCAGTCAGCAGTGAGCAGTCAGCGGTGAGCGGTCTGCGGTCTGCGGGATGCGGACAGCGCACTGCGCACAGCGGACTGCCAACTGCGGACTGCTGACCGCCGATTGCCGACCGCCCCTCAAGGTTTCCGCCGCCATGTTCGGCCTCTACATCCACATCCCCTTCTGCCGGAAGCGCTGCCCGTACTGTGACTTCACCACATACGCCGGCATGGAGGCCATGATGCCCGCGTACGTGGCGGCCCTGGTGGAAGAGATGGCCTGGGTCGCCCGCCAGGCCGGCCAGCCGCCCGCGGTGGATACCGTCTACTTCGGCGGGGGCACGCCTTCCCTGCTTCCCCCAAACCTGTGGGAACGGCTGTTCGAGGGCCTGCACCGGCACTTTCGGGTGCAGCCTGAAGCCGAAATCACCGTGGAGGCCAACCCCGAAAGCCTGGACGAAGAACTCCTCCGGGCCTGGCGCGACCTGGGCGTCAACCGCCTGAGCCTGGGGCTGCAGGCCGTGCACCCCCAGGACCTCCGGCTCCTGGGCCGGGGCCACGACTTCCTGGACGTGCTCCGGGCCGTGACCCTGGCCCGGCGGTGGGGCTTCCAAAACATCAACCTGGACCTCATCTTCGGGCTTCCGGGCCAACCCCTTGCCCGGTGGAAAGAGACCTTGCAGTGGGCCCTGCGCCTGGAACCGGCGCACCTTTCCTGTTATGCCCTCACCGTGGAGCACGGCACCCCCTTGCAGGCGTGGCTGGCCCGGGGCCTGCTCCCGTCCATCGACGAGGACACGGTCGCGGACATGTACCTCTGGACCATGGAGGCCCTGGACGCGGCGGGCTACCGCATGTACGAAATCTCCAACTGGGCGCGGCCGGGCTTTGCCTGCCGGCACAACCTCAAGTAC